>NZ_JBHWHY010000014.1:153845-184262 GCF_042732265.1 Streptomyces sp. NPDC059788
GCTCCAGATGTACCGCGAGGCCCGGCAGCGACTCGGCGACCCGGTCCTGGCCTGGGCCGACATCGTCGGCGACCCCGGACGCGCCCGCCGCTACAAGGCGGCGCGCGGCAAGGGGGGCCTGCTGCGGGCGAGCTGGGAGGAGGCGGCGGAGCTGGTCGCCGCGGCGCACGTACACACCATCAAGGAGTACGGCCCGGACCGGCTGGCGGGTTTTTCGCCGATCCCGGCGATGTCGATGGTCTCGCACGCGGCCGGGGCGAGGTTCTACTCGCTGCTGGGCGGGGTGATGCTGTCGTTCTACGACTGGTACGCCGATCTGCCCGTCGCCTCGCCGCAGGTCTTCGGCGACCAGACGGACGTCCCGGAGTCCGGCGACTGGTGGGACGCCGGCTACCTGATCATGTGGGGCTCCAACCTGCCGGTGACCCGCACCCCCGACGCGCACTGGATGGCCGAGGCCCGCTACCGGGGCCAGAAGGTCGTCGCCGTGGCCCCGGACTACGCGGACAACGTGAAGTTCGCCGACGAGTGGCTGCCCGCCCAGCCCGGCACCGACGGGGCCCTGGCCATGGCCATGGGCCACGTCATCCTGAAGGAGTTCTTCGTCGACCGGGAGACCGAGGCCTTCACCGCGTACGTGAAGCGCTTCACCGACCTGCCGTTCCTGGTCGTCCTCGACGAGACGGCGCCGGGCCGGTACACGCCCGGCAAGTTCCTGACCGCCGCCGACCTCGGCGGCGAGGCGGGCGCGGTGGAGAACGCGCAGTTCAAGACCGTGCTGCTGGACGCCGTCACGGGCCGCCCCGTGGTGCCGGGCGGCACGCTCGGCCACCGCTACGGCGAGTCCGGCGCCGGCCGGTGGAACCTCGACCTCGGCGACACCGACCCGCTGCTGACGGCCGCGGGCGGGGCAGAGGCGCCCGTGCCGGTGGAGCTGCCCCGCTTCGACGCCCCCGACGGGAAGGCCGGGCGGCTGCTGCGCGGCGTACCCGTACGGCAGGCCGGCGGGAAGACGGTCACCACGGTCTACGACCTGCTGCTGGCCCAGTACGGGGTGGCCCGTGACGCGCTTCCCGGCCGGTGGCCGACGGGCTACGACGACCCGGCCGAGCCGTACACCCCCGCCTGGCAGGAGGCGATCACCGGCGTGGCGGCGGGGAAGGCGGCCCGGATCGCCCGGGAGTTCGCCGCCAACGCCGAGGAGTCCGGCGGCCGCTCCATGATCATCATGGGTGCCGGGACCAACCACTGGTTCCACTCCGACACCATCTACCGCGCCTTCCTGGCCCTCACCACCCTCACCGGCTGCCAGGGCGTCAACGGCGGCGGCTGGGCCCACTACGTCGGCCAGGAGAAGGTCCGCCCGATCACCGGCTACTCGCTGCTGGCCACGGCCGCCGACTGGAACCGGCCCGCCCGGCTGATGATCCAGACCGCCTACTGGTACCTGCACACCGACCAGTTCCGCTACGACCCCTTCGGCGCGGACACCCTCGCCGCCGCCTCCGCGGGCGGCACCTTCGCCGGCCGGACCACGGCCGACGTCATCGCGCAGTCCGCCCGCCTGGGCTGGATGCCCTCCTACCCCACCTTCGACCGCAACCCGCTCACCCTCGCCGCCGGCGCCGAAGCCGCGGGCCGGGACGTGGGCCCGTACGTGGTCGGCGAACTGAAGGCCGGGCGGCTGCGGTTCGCCGCCGAGGACCCCGACGCGCCGGAGAACTTCCCGCGGGTGCTGACGGTGTGGCGCGCCAACCTGCTGGGCTCCTCCGCCAAGGGCAACGAGTACTTCCTCAAGCACCTGCTGGGCACCGACTCCGCCGTCCGCGCCACCGAGGCACCCGAAGGGGCCCGCCCCCGCGACGTGACGTGGCGCGAGCAGGCCCCCACCGGAAAGCTCGACCTGCTGCTGTCCCTCGACTTCCGGATGACCAGTACCACCCTCTACTCCGACGTGGTGCTGCCCGCCGCGACCTGGTACGAGAAGCACGACCTCAACACCACCGACATGCACCCCTACGTGCACTCCTTCAACCCGGCCATCTCCCCGCCCTGGCAGACCCGCACCGACTTCGACGCCTTCCACACCCTCGCCCGGACCTTCAGCGCGCTGGCCGCCGACCACCTCGGCACCGTCACCGACGTGGTGGCCGCCCCGCTGCTCCACGACACCCCCGACGCCATGGCCACCCCGCACGGCCGCGTGGCCGACTGGAAGGACGGACAGTGCGAGCCCGTCCCCGGCCGGACGATGCCCAAGCTGGTCGCCGTCGAGCGCGACTACGCCGCCGTGGCCGAGAAGATGGCCGCCCTCGGCCCCCTGCTGGACACCCTGGGCGCCACCACCAAGGGCGTCACCTTCGACGTCGGCCGCGAGCTGGAATACCTGCGGCAGAAGAACGGCACCGTCCGCGGCGGGGTGGCCGACGGGCGGCCCTCGGTCGCCCGCGACGTGCAGGCCTGCGAGGCGATCCTCGCCCTGTCGGGCACCACCAACGGGCACCTGGCCACCCAGGGCTTCCGTACCGTCGAGGCCCGCACCGGCACCCGGCTGGCGGACCTGGCGGCCGAGCACGAAGGCAAGCAGGTCACCTTCGCCGACACCCAGGCCCGGCCCGTCCCCGTCATCACCTCCCCCGAATGGTCGGGATCGGAGGCCGGCGGACGCCGCTACTCGCCGTTCACCATCAACACCGAGCGCCTCAAGCCCTGGCACACCCTCACCGGACGGCAGCACTTCTTCCTCGACCACGACTGGATCGCCGAGCTGGGCGAATGCCTGCCGGTCTACCGGCCGCCGCTGAGCATGGCCGCCCTGTTCGACGAGCCCGAGGTCGGCGCCACGGGCGAACTGGGCGTCACCGTGCGGTATCTGACCCCGCACAACAAGTGGTCCATCCACTCGGAGTACCAGGACAACCTGTTCATGCTCTCCCTCTCGCGCGGCGGGCCGACGGTGTGGATGAGCCAGGAGGACGCCGCGAAGATCGGCGTCGCGGACAACGACTGGATCGAGGCGGTCAACCGCAACGGGGTCGTCGTCGCCCGCGCGGTCGTCTCCCACCGGATGCCGGAGGGCACCGTCTACCTGCACCACGCCCAGGACCGGCTGATCGACGTCCCGCGGGCCGAGACCGGCGGGCGCCGCGGCGGCATCCACAACTCGCTGACCCGGCTGCTGATCAAGCCCAGCCATCTCATCGGCGGCTACGCCCAGCTGTCCTTCGCCTTCAACTACCTCGGCCCCACCGGCAACCAGCGCGACGAGGTCACCGTCATCCGCCGCCGCTCCCAGGAGGTGACGTACTGACATGAAGGTCATGGCCCAGATGGCGATGGTGATGAACCTCGACAAGTGCATCGGCTGCCACACCTGCTCGGTCACCTGCAAGCAGGCGTGGACCAACCGCTCCGGCGTCGAGTACGTGTGGTTCAACAACGTCGAGACGCGCCCCGGCCAGGGCTATCCGCGCCGCTACGAGGACCAGGACACCTGGCAGGGCGGCTGGCGGCTGAACCGGCGGGGGCGGCTCACGCTCAAGGCCGGCGGCCGGTTCAAAAAGCTGATCACGATCTTCTCCAACCCCAAGCTGCCCTCCCTCGACGCCTACTACCAGCCCTGGACGTACGACTACGAGACCCTGACCAACGCCCCGCTCCAGGAGCACACGCCCGTCGCCCGGCCCAAGTCGCTGATCACCGGCGAGGACATGAAGATCAGCTGGTCGGCGAACTGGGACGACGACCTCGCCGGGGCACCGGAACACGCCGCCCGGGACGTACTGCTGACCGGACTCGCCGACAAGGTGAAGTTCGAGTTCGAGCAGACCTTCATGTTCTACCTGCCGCGGATCTGCGAGCACTGCCTCAACCCCGCGTGCGCGGCCTCCTGCCCCTCCGGCGCGATCTACAAGCGCAGCGAGGACGGCATCGTCCTCGTCGACCAGGACCGCTGCCGCGGCTGGCGGATGTGCGTGACGGGCTGCCCGTACAAGAAGGTCTACTTCAACCACCGCACCGGCAAGGCCGAGAAGTGCACGTTCTGCTTCCCGCGCGTCGAGGTGGGCCTGCCCACCGTCTGCGCCGAGACCTGCGTCGGGCGCCTGCGCTACATCGGCCTGGTCCTCTACGACGCCGACCGCGTCCTGGAGGCCGCCGCCACCCCCGACGACCGGGACCTGTACGAGGCCCAGCGCCGCGTCCTCCTCGACCCGTACGACCCCGAGGTGATCGCCGCCGCCGGTCGCGACGGCATCCCGCGCGACTGGATCGAGGCCGCCCGGCGCTCACCGGTCCACTCCCTGATCAACACCTACCGGGTGGCCCTTCCCCTGCACCCGGAGTACCGCACGCTGCCGATGGTCTGGTACATCCCGCCGCTGTCCCCGGTCGTCGACGCGGTCAGCGGCACCGGACACGACGCGGAGGACCGCGGCAACCTGTTCGCCGCGATCGACGCGCTGCGCATCCCCGTGGAATACCTCGCGGAGCTGTTCACCGCCGGCGATCCGGCACCCGTCGACGCCGCGCTCCGGCGGCTCGCCGCCATGCGCAGCTATCTGCGCGACATCAACCTCGGCCGCGAGCCCGACCCCGCCATTCCCGCGGCGGTCGGCATGGGCGAGGAGGAGATGTACGAGATGTACCGCCTCCTGGCCCTGGCCAAGTACGACGAGCGCTACGTCATCCCGCCCGCCCACGCCGAACAGGCACACGGGCTGGAGGAACTCGCCACCGAATGCAGCCTCGACTACGAAGGCGGGCCGGGCATGGGCGGGAGCGGGCCCGGCGCCGGACGCCCGGCGGGCGCCTCCGGACCGTTCGGGGAGTCCTCGGGCGGGCCCCAGCCGGTCGCCGTGGAGAACTTCCACATGCTGCGCGCCCGCCAGACCGCCGACACCCTCACCGACCCGGCCGACGAGGAGGCCCGCGTCAACCTCCTCAACTGGGACGGCAGGGGCAGGCCCGAAGGGCTGTTCCCCCGCCGCCAGGGGAGCGGCGCTCCCGCGGAACGCACGGACGGCACCGACCCGAACGCCGAGAGCGAGCCGAAGCCGTGACCGACCACCCCCCTCCCGTTCCCGTGCGCGAACCGGCCTGGCAGGTCCAGTCGCTGCTGCTCGCCTATCCCGACGAACACTTCGCCGGACACGCCCGCCTGGCCCGCCGGGCCGCGTCGGTCCTGCCCGAACCGGTCGCCACCCCCCTGCGCCGCTTCCTCGACCACGTGGCGGCCGTCGGCACCGAGGAACTGGCCGCGGAATACGTGAGCGTCTTCGACCACCGGAAACGCTGCTGCCCGTTCCTGACCTACTACGCCTACGGAGACACCCGTAAGCGCGGCGTCGCCCTGCTGCGCCTGAAGCAGACCTACGCCGCAGCCGGACTGCGGCCGGCCGACGACGAACTCCCCGATCATCTCGCCGTGGTCCTGGAGTTCGCCGCGGCCGAACCCGTACCGGGCCGGCGCCTGCTGCTGGAGCACCGGGCCGGACTGGAACTGCTCCGCCTGGCCCTGCGCGACGCGTCCGCCCCCTGGACGCACGTCCTGGACTCGGTGTCGGCGACCCTGCCGCCGCTGGCCGGGGACGAACGCGAGGCCGTCGCCCGGCTCGCGGCCCAAGGACCGCCCGAGGAACAGGTGGGACTGGCTCCCTTCGCGCCGCTCTCGCACCGGCCCGACCCGGTGGGAGGCCACCGATGACCCCGATGACGACGGCCCCGGCGGCAGCGGCCGAACCGGTGCTCCGGTACGCCGCGGCCGAGCCCGGGCCCGGCGGCGTCCTGCTGTGGGTGGTCCTGCCCTACGTGGCCCTGGTCGTGTTCATCGGCGGACACGTCTGGCGCTACCGCTACGACAAGTTCGGCTGGACCACCCGCTCGTCCCAGCTCTACGAGAACCGGCTGCTGCGCATCGGCAGCCCGCTGTTCCACTTCGGCATCCTGGTGGTGATCATCGGCCATGTCGTCGGCCTGCTGATCCCGCACGGCTGGACCGCGGCCGTCGGGATCACCGAGCACACCTACCACGTCACCGCCGTCGCCCTGGGCACCGTCGCCGGCCTGAGCACGCTCGGCGGGCTGGCCGTCCTGGTCTACCGGCGGCGCACCGTCGGCCCGGTCTTCAGCGCCACCACCCGCAACGACAAGCTGATGTACGTCATGCTCACCCTCGCCCTGGTGCTGGGACTGGCCGCCACGGTGGACGCCAACATCGCCGGCGCGGGGTACGACTACCGCACCACCATCTCCCCCTGGTTCCGGGCGATCTTCGCCTTCCGGCCCGACCCCGCCCTGATGAGCGGCGTACCGCTGCTCTACCAGCTGCACGCGCTCAGCGCGCTGGCCCTGTTCGCCGTCTGGCCGTTCACCCGGCTCGTCCACATGCTCACCGCGCCGCTGGGCTACCTCACCCGCCCGTACATCGTCTACCGGAGCCGCGACGCACGCCTGGGCACGCGCGCGCCCCGGCGGGGGTGGGAACGCATCCGGTGAACCGGCGGGACCTTCGGCCCCTCCGGGGCGCACGGCACGGCACGGGACCGGACGATCGGCAAGAAGGGCCGTCCGGCCCTGGCTCTTCGGCCCTGGCGTGCGGCAGGCTGCACAGGGCACCGCCCGTGGGGGCGGGCCGCACCAGGAACATCGGAGCTGCATGATGACGGAAAACCCGGCCGAGGCCCGGACGAAGGCGCCGGTCAGCGTCTTCCTGCTCGACGACCACGAGGTGGTGCGCCGCGGCGTGCACGACCTCCTGGACGCCGAACCGGACCTGACCGTGGTGGGGGAGGCGAACACCGCCGAGCAGGCGCTGGTGCGGGTCCCCGCCCTGCGTCCGCAGGTGGCGATCCTGGACGTCCGGCTGCCGGACGGCGACGGCGTGAGCGTCTGCCGTGAGCTGCGCTCGCAGCTGCCGGACCTGGTGTGCCTGATGCTCACCTCGTTCGACGACGAGGAGGCGCTGCTCGACGCGATCATGGCGGGGGCCGCCGGTTACGTGCTCAAGCAGATCACCGGGACCGACCTGGTCAACGCCGTACGGACGGTGGCCTCGGGCCAGTCGCTGCTCGACGCCGGCGCCACCGCCCGCGTCATGGCCCGGCTGCGGGGGGAGACGAAGCGGGAAGAGGAACAGCAGGTCCTGCCCGGCCTCAGCGAGCGGGAACGCGAGATCCTGGCGCTCGTGGGCGAGGGGCTGACCAACCGGGAGATCGGCAAGCGGCTCTACCTCGCGGAGAAGACGGTCAAGAACAACATCTCCCGCCTGCTGGCCAAACTCGGCGTGGAACGCCGCGTCCAGGCCGCGGTCATCGCCACCCAGGCGCTCGCGGCCGCCCAGGACGCCCGGACGGGACCCGCCTCCGCGACGCCGCGCGACGGCGGCCCGCGGCTCTGACGCCGGGCATCGGTTCCCGGCCCGTGACCCGGCGGGAGAGCGGTCAGCCGGACGGCCGTAAGCGCCCTTCGTACGGGGCGCCGTCGTCGCCCGCGCGCGGCACGAGGCGGTTGACCACGCCCACCACGCCGTCCACGCGCCAGGTCAGGCCGATCGCCGGAGGGATGTCGTCCTCGTGCGCGAGCGTTCCCCGCAGGGTCACCAGACCGTCCCGCACCCGGACCCGTACGTCGTCCGGCGGCACGTCCAGGGCACGGCCCAACACCTCCTCGACCACCTCCGCGCGGATCTGCTCGTCCGACCGCAGGAAGACCCGCAGCAGGTCCCGGCGGGTGGTGATGCCGATGAGGCGGTCCTCCTCGTCCACGACGGGCAGCCGGTCGACGTGCCGGCGCTGCATGATGCGCGCGGCGTCCACGACGCGGTGCTCCGGGTGCACGGTGACCGCCGGTGTCGTCATCACCTCGCCGGCGGTCGTGCCGCGCGCGGCACCGGCGCCGGCCGTACGGCGCGGTGCCGGTTGCGGCCGCCCGGCGGGAGCGGCCCGGCCGCCGGGCGGCACGGGCAGATCGGTCCGCGACACGACTCCCATGACCTTGTCGTCGCCGTCCACGACCGGCAGGCCGCTGATCCGGTGGACATCGAGCAGCCGGGCCAGTTCCTGCGCCGGGGTGTCCGGGCGGGCCTGTACGACCTCCCACGTCATCACCTCGGCCACGGTGCGGTTCTGCACGGCGGTACCTCCCTGCGTCGGTGCCCCACGGGCCCGGCCTCCGGGCCCGTCGCTCTTTCCCCGCCGGTCGAGTCTCGCCGACGGCGGGGCGGGGGAGCAGGGCCCATCCGCCTCCGTCCGAGGGCCACTCGCCCCCGATGTGCCGCGCGCGAGCCGGGCGGGAGCGGGCGACCCCGGGCTCCGTTCCCGCTGGTCGAACAGGGTTACGCTGACCGGGTACGGCGGGCGACCGAAGAAGGAGGACCGGTGAGCACGCAGGAGTCGTTGTCGCGCATGCCTCAGATGCGGCTGGACGAGTTGCTGGAGGAACTGCAGGCACGCATCGACGCGGCACGCGGCACCCGGGACCGGGTGCACAGCCTCCTGGAGGCCGTGGTCTCGGTGGGGCGGGAACTGGACCTGCCCCAGGTGCTCCGGCGCATCGTCGAAGCCGCCGCGCTGCTGGTCGACGCGCAGTACGCGGCGCTGGGCGTGATCGGCCCGGACGGCAGGCTGCTGTCGCAGTTCCTGACCGTCGGCCTGACGGACGAGGAGGTCGCCGCGATCGGGCCGCTGCCGGCCGGACACGGCCTGCTGGGCGAACTGATCCGCAACCCCGAGCCGTTGCGGCTCGGCGACCTGGGGGCCCATCCGTCGTCGTACGGATTTCCCGCCCACCACCCGCCGATGCGCACGTTCCTGGGCGTGCCGATCCGGGTGCGCGACGAGGTCTTCGGCAATCTCTACCTGACCGACAAGCGCGGCGGGCACGACTTCGACGCGGAGGACGAGTCGGTGATCTCCACGCTGTCGGTCGCCGCCGGCGTCGCGATCGACAACGCCCGGCTCTACGAGGGCTCACAGCGCCAGCAGCGCTGGCTGAAGGCCGGCGCGGAGATCACCAACAGCCTCTTCTCCGGGATGCCGCGGCTGGAGGTCCTGGAGCTGATCGCCCGCCGGGCACAGGACATCACCAGGGCGCGGCTCGCGGACGTCTGCGTCCCCATGCACGGCACCGGCGACCTGGTCGTCGAGCTGGCGCTCGGCGGGGACGGCGACAAGCGCCGCGGCCTGGTGGTGCCGGCCGACGGCACGCTCTCCGGCGCCGCCCTCACCGCGGGCGGGCCGGTCACCACGACCGGCCTGGCGGGCGACGACCGCTACAGCGGCGGGCCCCGGCGCTTCGACGGCCTGGGCCCGGCGGTGGCCGTGCCGTTGGGCAGCGAGGGCGGCAGCGCCCGGGGCGTCCTCCTGCTGGCGCGCGCCGAGGGGGACACGGTGTTCACCGAAGAGGAGCTGGAGCCGCTGCGGGCGTTCGCCGGGCAGGCGGCCCTCGCCCTGGAACTGGCCGAGCGCCGGCGCGACGCCGAACAGCTGGCCCTGCTGGAGGACCGCGACCGGATCGCCCGCGACCTGCACGACCTGGCCATCCAGCGGCTGTTCGCCACCGGGATGACGCTGCAGAGCGCCGCCCGGCTGGTCGAGCACGCCGGGGCGGCGGAGCGGGTCACCCGGGCGGTGGGCGACCTGGACGAGACCATCAAGATCATCCGGTCGACGATCTTCGGTCTGCGGGTCAGGGAGGAGGACACCGGACCGAGCCTGCGGGCCCGTGTGGCGCGTGCCGTGGGGGAGGCCGGCACGGCACTGGGCTTCCCGCCCCGGCTCAGCATGGAGGGCCTGCTGGACACGGACGTACCGGCGCAGGTCGCCGATCACGTCGTGGCGGCCCTCACCGAGCTGCTGAGCAACGCCGCCCGGCACGCGCACGCGACCCGGGTCGAGGTGGCACTCCAGGCCACCGGCGACGAGGTCGTGCTGACCGTGACGGACAACGGCAGGGGCATCCCGGAAACCGGCCGGCGCAGCGGGCTGGGCAACCTGGCCGAACGGGCGGAGAGCGTGCACGGGACGATGGAGATCCGGACGCCCGACGACGGCGGAAGCCGGATCGTGTGGCGCGCTCCGCTGCCCTCGGCCGCATGACGGACCGCCCGGCCCGACGCCGAGGCGGCGGGCCGGGCGGTCGGTGACGACTCTCCCGAAGGCGGCTGCGCGTGCCGCGACGCCGGTCCCGGTACGGCGTGCCGTTCATCCGCCGCCCGCCGGGAGCCGACGGCTCAGCGAACCTCGCCGCCCGCCGCGCACACCGCGGCCGCGGGCTGCTGCGCCACCACCAGCCGGAAACCGGTGACCAGATCGGGCTGGATGCGCAGGACACCGTTCATGGTCTGCGCCACCCACGGCCGCAGCAGGTCCTGGTAGCGGTCCACCTGCGCCGGGTCGGCCACCAGCCGGGCGTACCCGGTGACGATGACGCTCCAGCCCAGATGGGTGAGCGGGTCGATGGCGTCGGCCTCGTACGCGACCACCAGGCCCGCCTCGCCCGCCGGCGGCGCTATCGAGGTCAGCGTCGCCCCGTCGTTGAGCCGGACGACGATGTCCGTCCCGTCGAGGAGATGGTTGACGGGACGGATGGCGGGCAGGGCGTTCTGGGTGAACACGAGCCGGCCGAGCGGGACGCTGCCCAGCAGCCGCAGCGATTCGTCCCGGGGCAGCTGCTGCATTCCCCGGGGAGCCACCGGTTCACGGCGTTCCCCGACCTGCTGTGTGTCTTCGTCGTTCATCCTGCACACCCTCTGCTCCGGCGGCGTTCGTCCGGGCACTCGTTGCCTGACCGCCAGCCTCCCCGACCCGGGCCCCTGACGACAGGGCCGAACGGGCCCTGCCCGACGGGGGTCTTTCGCGCATGCCACGGGCCCGCGCCGGGGGACCAACGGCCCCGGCCCGCGGCCCGCAGTCCGCCGAGGGCCCTTCGGCCTCCGGGTCGGGACCAACGCCGACCTCGGCGGACGGTCCGCGGGAGTGCAATGGAGACGAGCGCAGGCACAGCGATTCGGAAGGTACGCACCATGACCGCTACACCCGTGGAGAAGACGACCGGTGCAGCCTGGGAGGGGTTCGGCGACGGGCTGTGGCGGGACGCCATCGACGTCCGCGACTTCGTCCGGCACCACCACGTCCCGTACGAGGGCGACGCCTCCTTCCTCACGGGCCCCACCGGTCGCACCACCGCGGTGTGGCAGAAGCTGCTCGGCATGTTCCCCGACGAGCGGGTGCGGGGCATCCACGGCGTGGACGTCAGCACCCCGTCGCGGATCGACGCGTTCGCGCCCGGCTACGTCGACGAGGAGCGGGACCTGATCGTCGGCCTCCAGACCGACGCCCCGCTCAAGCGCGCCATCATGCCCAACGGCGGCTGGCGGATGGTCGAGGGCGCCCTCGCCGCCTACGGGTACGAGCCGGACCCGGCGGTCAAGGAGATCTACACCCGGCTGCGCAAGACCCACAACGACGGCGTCTTCGACGCGTACACCCCCGAGATCCGCGCCTGCCGCTCCGCGGGCATCATCACCGGCCTGCCCGACGCCTACGGCCGGGGCCGCATCATCGGCGACTACCGCCGCGTCGCGCTCTACGGCGTCGACCGCCTCATCGAGGACAAGCAGGCCGCCAAGGCCGAGGCCGACGCGCTGTGGCCGACCGAGGACGTCATCCGCGAACGCGAGGAGACCGCCGAGCAGATCAAGGCCCTGCGGGAACTGAAGGCGATGGCCGCCTCGTACGGATACGACATCTCCCGGCCCGCCGCCACCGGCCGCGAGGCCGTGCAGTGGCTCTACTTCGGCTACCTGGCCGCCGTCAAGGAGCAGAACGGCGCGGCCATGTCGATCGGCCGCATCGACACCTTCCTCGACATCTACCTGCAACGCGACATCGAGCGGGGCGTCCTCGACGAGGAGCGGGCGCAGGAACTGATCGACGACTTCGTCATCAAGCTGCGCATCGTGCGCTTCCTGCGCACCCCCGAATACAACGAGCTGTACTCCGGTGACCCCACCTGGGTCACCTGGTCACTGGCCGGAATCGGCGAGGACGGCCGCCCGCTCGTCTCCCGTACGACCTTCCGCGCCCTCCAGACGCTCTACAACCTGGGCCCGGCCCCCGAGCCCAACCTGACCGTCTTCTGGTCGCCGCGTCTGCCGCGCGGCTTCAAGGAGTTCGCGTCGAAGGTCGCCATCGACACCTCGGCCCTCCAGTTCGAGTCGGACGAGCTGGTGCGGGCGAAGTACGGGGACGACGCGGCCATCGCCTGCTGCGTGTCGGCCATGGCGGTCGGCAGGCAGATGCAGTTCTTCGGCGCCCGCGTCAACGTCGCCAAGGCCCTGCTGTACGCCATCAACGGCGGCCGGGACGAGATGACCGGCAAGACCGTCGTGGCGGGTTTTGAGCCGGTCGAGGGCGAGTACCTCGACTACGCCACCGTCCGGGAGCGCTACGACGCGATGCTGGATTGGCTGGCCGGGACGTACGTCCACGCCCTGAACGTCATCCACTACATGCACGACAAGTACGCGTACGAACGCCTGGAGATGGCCCTGCACGACCACACCGTGCTGCGCACCATGGCCTGCGGCATCGCCGGGCTGTCGGTCGCCGCGGACTCCCTGTCGGCCCTCAAGCACGCCCGGGTACGAGCCGTCCGGGACGAGACCGGGCTGGTCACGGGCTACGAGACCGAGGGCGCCTACCCCGCGTACGGCAACAACGACGACCGGGCGGACACGATCGCGAAGGACATCGTCCACACGTTCATGCAGAAGGTACGCAAGCACCCGACCTACCGGAACGCCGTGCACACCCAGTCGGTGCTGACCATCACCTCCAACGTCGTCTACGGGAGGAAGACCGGCGGCACACCGGACGGCCGCCCGGCGGGCGCCCCCTTCGCCCCCGGCGCCAACCCGATGAACGGCCGCGACGAGCACGGCTACCTCGCCTCCGCCATGTCGGTCGCCAAGCTGCCGTACGACGACGCCGAGGACGGCATCTCGCTGACCAACACCATCACCCCGGGCGCGCTCGGCCGCACCGAGCAGGAGCGGATCGCGAACCTGGCGGGCGTGCTGGACGGCTACATGGCCGGCGGCGGCTTCCACATGAACGTCAACGTCCTGGACCGGGCGACCCTTGAGGACGCCATGGAGCACCCCGAGAACCACCCCCAGCTGACGATCCGGGTGTCCGGGTACGCGGTCAACTTCGTACGGCTGACGCGTGAGCAGCAGCTCGACGTCATCAACCGGACCTTCCACGGCGCACTGTGACGCCCGCACCCCGACCCGCGGCGCCGGTGGCGGGCCCTCACCCCGGCACCGGCGCCGCGTCCTTTCCCCGCCCGCGCCCGGGCGGCACCGCCCCAGGAGGGCATGACATGGCAGTTCCCCTCGGGACCACGATCCCCGTACGTACTCCGCCCCTCGCCGGGGTGACGGCCCAGGAGGCGGCCACCCCGGCCGGCGCGGTCGGGCAGCGGCCGGTCGCCGGATCGGTGCACTCCTGGGACCTGTCCACCGGCGTCGACGGGCCCGGCACCCGCTTCGTGACGTTCCTGGCCGGGTGCCCCCTGGCCTGCCTCTACTGTCACAACCCCGACACCTGGAAGATGCGCGACGGCAAGCGCGTCCTGGCCGACGAGCTGGTGGCCGAAGCGGCGAAGTGCCGGGCGTTCATCCGGGCCGCGGGCGGGGGCGCCACCCTCAGCGGCGGCGAACCCCTCCTCCAGCCCGTCTTCGCCGGCGAACTCCTCCACCGCTTCAAGCACGAACTGGGCCTGCACACCGCCCTGGACACTTCCGGCTACCTCGGCGCCCGCGCCACGGACGCGCTGCTGCGGGACACCGACCTCGTGCTACTGGACATCAAGTCCTGGCACCCCGCCCTCTACAAGCGGCTCACCGGCCGACAGCTCCGCCCCACACTGGACTTCGCGCGGCGACTGGCCCGCATGGAAAGAGAGGTGTGGGTGCGCTTCGTGCTCGTCCCGGGGCTGACCGACGATCCGGCCAACATCGAGGGCGTGGCCTCCTTCGCCGCCTCGCTCGGCAACGTGACCCGGGTGGACGTGCTGCCCTTCCACAAACTCGGCGCGTCCAAGTGGGACCGTCTCGGCATGGACTTCACCCTGCGGGACACCCCGACGCCCACCGCGCCGGAACTGGCGACGGCACGGGAGATCTTCGCGGCAGCCGGTCTGACGGCGGTGTGAGAGGGCGGGTCCCGCGACGGCCCTTCAGGCCGCCAGGGGGACCCCGTGCCCGTTCCGGGCCTCGTCGAAGCGGGCCAGAACGAGGCGGGCCATGGCGGCTTGGGCGCCGAGTGGGCGGGCCGTGCACATGCACCCCGCACGCTCGGCCTCCGCGGCCAGGTGGTCGAAGAAGCACCCCGGGGCCATCAGGTAGGGCACGACCGCGATACGGGTACGGCCTTCGGCACGCAGGTCCCGTGCCGTACGGGCCAAGGAACGGTCCTCCCCGTGACCGGCGCACAACAGGGCCGGACGTACCGGAACGGTCTCCCTCCGCCAAGCGTGCAGGGCCGTACTCAGGTGCCGGGCAACGGCGTAGCAGCCGTCGTTGCCGCCGGGCCGGCGTGACCCCGCGGCGGCCAGCACCACGGCGTCCGCCGGAAGTCCGGCATGCGTCTCGGCCTCCTGAAGGCGGTACGCCAGCGCTTCGGTCAGCAGCAGGTGCGGAGCCAGCGGCTTCGCGGCACGGGCCGGACCGAGCACGGCGGGAAGGTCCACGGTGAAATGGAAGCCCGCGCCCAGCAGCAGAGGCACCACGATGGCCGGCGCACCTCGCACGGCGGCCACGGCTTCGTCGACCGTGGGCCCGTGAATGTCGAAGAACGCGCTCTCCACCCGAAGAGCCGGACGCAGTGCGCGGACTTCCGTCAGCAACCGGTCCGTTTCCGTTCGCGCCCGGGCCTCGCGACTGCCGTGCGCCGCGGCGATCAGGACCGGGCCGTCCAGGGGCGGGGAGATGGAGGCCATGCCGTCACGGTAATCACCTCCTCTCCCGGCGATAAGGCACTGCTGGTCCCGTACACACAGGGACGAGAGGCCCAGGTCAAGGGGCCGTTCGGCGCGCGGGAGCGGCGAGGGGCGGGCATAGCCTGAAGTCGCTGCGGCCCGGGAAGGCGCGGGCTTCGGGCGGCAGTCGGGGGAATACGGAAAACGCGTCCCGGCGCCCAGCAGTTGGCAGGAGTGCTCACATGGTGTCATCCACCGACCGGCCCACTCTCGTTCTCGTCGGCCACGGCATGGTCGGCCAACGGCTGCTGGAAGAGCTGGCCGCCCGGGACGCGCTCGCCGGCCCGGACAGAACGGACGGCCCCGGCGGAGCCGGCGGCACGGGCGACGACCGGCGGTGGCGCGTCGTGATCCTCGCCGAGGAGGAACGCCGCGCCTACGACCGCGTACATCTGTCCTCACTGTTCACCGGGACCACACCGGAGGAACTGAACCTCGCGAGCCCCGACTTCTTCGCAGACCACGATGTCACCCTGCGCCTCGGCGACCCCGCCACCGCCATCGACACCACCACCCGCACGGTGACCACGCGCAGGGGCTCGGCGTGGCACTACGACGCGCTGGTGCTGGCCACCGGCTCGTACGCCTTCGTCCCGCCGGTGCCCGGCCGGGACGCGCCCGGCTGCTTCGTCTACCGCACGGTCGAAGACGTCCGGGCCATCCGGGAAGCAGCCCACGGCGCCCGCACCGCGGCCGTGATCGGCGGCGGGCTGCTGGGCCTGGAGGCGGTCGGCGCCCTGCGCTCGCTCGGCCTGGAGACCTCCGTCGTGGAGGCCGCGCCGCGGCTGATGCCCGGCCAGGTGGACACCGGCGGAGCCGACGCCCTGGCCCGCACCGTCGGGGCGATGGGCGTCCACGTGCACACGGACACCGCCGTCACCGAGGTGTGGACCGGCGCGGACGGACGGGTCCGCGGTCTGTCGCTGTCCGACGGCGGCAGCGTCCAGGCCGACATCGTCGTCTTCTCCGTAGGCGTACGGCCCCGCGACGAACTCGCCCGGGCGGCCGGCCTCGACGTCGCGGACCGCGGCGGCATCATGATCGACCCCCAGTGCCGCACCTCGGCGCCGGGCGTCTACGCGCTCGGCGAATGCGCCCGCGCCGCCGACGGCAACGTCTACGGCCTCGTCGCGCCCGGCTACCGAATGGCGGAAGCCCTCGCGGACACCCTGACCGGTGGACAGGGCAGCTTCACCGGCGCCGACACCTCCACCAAACTCAAGCTCCTGGGCGCGGACGTCGCCTCCTTCGGCGACCCCTTCGCCCCGGACGCCGGCGGCTCGGTGCTCTGGGCCGACTCCGGCTCCGGCGTCTACAAGAAGCTGGTGCTCGGCCCGGACGGGAAGCTGATGGGCGGCATCCTGGTCGGGGACGCGGACGCGTACGGCACCCTGCGCCCCCTCGTCGGGGCCCGGCTGCCCGGACCGGCCGCCTCCTTCCTGCTGCCCGCCGGTGCGGCGGGCCCGGCCGACACCACCGCGGTACTCCCCGACGACGCCGTGATCTGCTCGTGCAACGGCGTCACCAAGAAGGCCCTGCGCGACGCCGTCCACGCCGGCGCGCACGACCTGGCCGCCGTCAAGAAGTGCACCGGCGCCGGCACCCAGTGCGGCGGCTGCGTCGGCGCCGTGACGTCGATCATGGAAGCCCAGCTGGCGGCCGAAGGCGTCGAGACGGGACCGGGCGGACTGTGCCCGGACTTCACACAGACCCGCCGGGAACTGTACGAGATCATCCGGGTGACCGGCATCGACAGCTTCACGCGCCTGGCCGGGGAGTACGGCGTCCCCGGCCCGGACGGCAGGCCGCCGCACGGCTGCGCGGTCTGCCGCCCGACCGTCGCCTCGCTCCTGGCCACCCTCGGCCCGGAGCTGGGACTGCGCCACATCCTGGACGGCGAGCAGGCCGCCCTCCAGGACACCAACGACCTCTTCCTCGCCAACCTCCAGAAGGACGGCACCTACTCCGTGGTGCCCCGCCTGCCGGCCGGTGAGATCAGCCCGGACCACCTCATCGTCCTCGGCGAGGTAGCCCGCGACTTCGGCCTCTACACCAAGCTCACCGGCGGACAGCGCATCGACCTGTTCGGCGCCACCGTGGACCAGCTCCCGGACATCTGGCGCAGGCTCATCGACGCCGGCCTCGAATCGGGCCACGCGTACGGCAAATCCCTGCGCACCGCGAAGTCCTGCGCCGGCTCCCGCTGGTGCCGCTTCGGGCAGCGCGACTCCGTCGGCATGGCCGTGGAGCTGGAACTGCGCTACCGCGGCCTGCGGTCCCCGCACAAACTGAAGCTGGCGGCCTCCGGCTGCGTCCGCGAGTGCGCCGAGGCCCGGAGCAAGGACGTCGGAGTCATCGCCACGGCGAAGGGCTGGAACCTCTACGTCGGCGGCAACGGCGGCGTCAAGCCCCGGCACGCGGACCTCCTCGCCCAGGACGTGGGCGACGAGGAACTGATCCGCGTCATCGACCGCTTCCTGATGTTCTACATCCGCACCGCGGACCGCCTGGAGCGCACCGCGGCCTGGCTGGAACGCATCGACGGCGGCATCGACCACGTCCGGGACGTGGTCCTGCACGACTCCCTGGGGCTGGCCGGGGAACTGGACGCCCAGCTGCGGCGGCACGTGGACGCCTACCACGACGAATGGCGGGCCGTCCTCGAAGACCCGGCGAAGCTGCGGCGCTTCACCACGTCCTTCCCGGCCCCCGCGGGCCCGCCCGCCCCCGGGCACGTCCAGATCCGTACACACGAGGGCGACTGGCGGTCGGTCTGCCTGCTGGAGGAACTCGAACCGGGCCGCGGTGTGCCGGTCCGCGTCGGTGACGAGGCGGAAGCGGTCGCCCTCTTCCGCTCACCGGACGGCGAGGTCTTCGCCGTCTCCGACACCGACCCCGTCTCCCGGGCCGGTGTCATCTCCCGCGGCATCTACGGAGCGGTCGACGGAGCGCCGGTGGTGACCTCACCCATGTACAAGCAGCGCTTCGACCTGCACACCGGAGCCTGCCTGGACGACGAGAGCCGGCACCTTCCCGTCCGCGAGGTCCGGGTGCTCTGACCACCGGCGGCCCTTTCGCGGGGCGTAGCCGACCGGCCCGGTCAGCTGGTCAGCACGGCTTTCCCGGCGTGGCCGGGTCCCAGGGCACAGCGCACGGCGCGCGCCGCGTCCGCCAGGTCGAAGTGCTCGGCGGCGGGCGTGGTGAGCCGGCCGCGGAGCAACTGCTCGGTGACGTCCCGCATGAGCCGGCCGGTGCGCGCGGCCGGCAGCCGGCCGAGCCGTTCGGGCAGCCAGAAGCCGGTCATGGTCACGTTGCGGAAGAGCAGTTCCTCCGGCGCGACGGTGAGGGGCTCGCCGGACAGCAGGCCGTAGCTGACGAACCGCCCCCCGTCGCGCAGGGCCCGAAGGGCGAGCGTCCCGACGGGACCGCCCACCGCATCGAGCACGGCCGCGATGCCGCCCGCGTCGGAGAGGGCGGTCAGCTGCTGTCCGAGGCGCTCCTCACCCTGGACGAGTACCGCTTCCGCGCCCGCCGCCATCAGCGAGGACCGGTGGCGCTTGTCGCGTACCACGCACAGGCAGCGCAGGCCGCGCGGGCCGGCGAGCTGGAGCACCATCCGGGCGACGGTGGACGAGGCGGCGGTGAGCAGGATCAGCTCGCCCTCCGCCAGGCCGAGGTCGTCGAGGAGGAGGTGGGCGGTGACCGGGTTGATCGTCAGCTGGCAGGCCACGGCGTCACTGAGGCCGTCGGGCACCGGCAGCACGTCGTCCGCGTCCGTGGTGAGGTACTCGGACCAGGTGCCCAGCGCGGACACCGCCACGCGGGTGCCTGCCGCGTACCGCGCCCCGGGCCCCGCGCGGTCGACCGTACCGACCCCCTCGAACCCGACCGGCGACGCCGCGGCGCCGCCGTCCGGATGGAGCCCGGGGGAGAAGGGAGCGGGCCGTCCGTAGCGCCCCTGCACCAGCAGCAGGTCGGAGGGGTTGACGGGGCTGACACGCATCCGTACGCGGACTTCGCCCGGCCCCGGCTCGGGCACCTCCCGGTGCTTGAGGAGCAGGACCTCGGCGGGATCGCCGTACCGGTCGAACACCACTTGGCGCATCGTCGCCGCCCTCACCGGTCCGTGGCGCGGAAGGGGGGATGGGCCGGCAAGTGGTCGCGGATCTCCTCCGTACTGTGCTGTCCCTCGCTGTCGTGGGCGCGCTGGTCGTGGAAGACGGGCTCGTTCACGGAGCTTCCTTTCCGGTGGTGCCCGCGAGGCGGGCCAGGCGGGGGCTGTCGGGGGCCAGCAGACGGGCGACCGCGACGGCGGACGCCAGCGAGCTGTCCAGGTCGTCGACCCGGGTGGTGGTGTGACCGGCGAAGTACACGCCGCCCTCCCCCTGGAGCGACAGCAGCTCGGCCTGGGCGGAGAGCATCTGCGGGGTCGGCTGCGGCGTCCGGAACGCCGTCGTGGCGAGGACGGTGCGCGGCAGGGTGCCGCGGTGGGTGAGCTGACTGACGAACAGGTCTCCGCCGGGCCGGGCCCGCCACGTGGTGGTCTCCGCCCACGGGCCGTGCACGGTCACGGTCGACGGCGTCCAGCGCTCCCGGTCGGCGGGCAGATAGCAGGGGTCCTCGTGCACGCCGTAGACCAGGTCGCGGTAGGTGTACGTGCTCAGCAGCGCCTGCGTCCGGCCGGCGCCGCCGAGGGAGCCGAGCACGCACCGTGCCGCTTCGGCGGGCAGGGCGAGGACCACGGCGTCCACCGCGTGCCGCGCGCCGTGTCCGTCGATCATTTCGAGGCGGCCCGCCGTACGGCGCACGCGGCGCAGGGCCGCCCCGGGCACCAGCCGCGCGGACCGGCACTGGCGGGCCAACTGCCACGCCAGCGCCTGCATTCCACCGCGCAGCCGGTACGTACGGGCATCGGCGCCGTCCCCGCGGTCCGCGTAGAACGCTCCCACGGCGCGGGCGGACAGGCGCCGGGCATCGAGGAGGGTGCAGCCGAACACGGAGGCCGGAAGGGCGTACACCGCCTCGTCCTTGACGTGCCGCGGCAGGTCCCAGGGCTCCACCACCTCTTCCAGCCGGACGATCCAGGCGAGGTCGTCCCGCTGCCACGAAGCGGCGTGCTTCGCCAGCAAATCCGCCGCGTGGGCCGATGATTCCCCGGTGCCGCGGTGCGCGGTCCCGGCGCCGTCGGCGCGCCGTCGCGCGGACGTGCCGTCGCGGATGATGGTGCGGTCGGCGGGCACCCGCGTCCACTGCCCGCTGTCCAGCCCCAGGGCGTCGGCCAGTCGTCGCGTCAGGCCGGCGAGGTGCAGGGGGACCTCCTGCACGCCGAGGTCCAGTGCGGTGGGCGTACCGGAGCCTGCGGGCGGGTGCACCGACCGCAGGTTTCCTCCGACGTCCCTGCGCGTCTCCAGCAGCAGGGTGTCGTGGACTCCGTCCAGCAGCCAGGCGGTGGCCAGCCCGGCGGCTCCCGCTCCGGCGATGCCGACCCGCATGATGGCTTCCTTTCCGTCGGTGTGGGGTGGCCGGTGCCGGCTCCTCAGACGGGCCCGGCGGCCGAGCGCCAGAAGTCGCCGATGGACTCCTCCAGCAGCCGGGCACAGAACATCGCGTCCTGCGGGTCGTCACCCCGGTCGAGGCCGTCCTGCACCACCTCCAGGGCGAGTCGGGTCAGTTCCTCCGGCGCCTCGTCCTCGTAGTAGTCGAGAAACTCCCGCGGAACGTCGGTGCCCGTCTCCCGTACGAGCCGGACCAGTTCGGCGCAGCCCGGGAAATACACCTGCATGTCGGTGTAGGAGGACAGGGCGAACGCGGCTTGGCTGCCCTGCACGGCCAGCCAGCTCAAGGTGCCGTTGAACGCATAGGTGGTGCGCTCCGCCGGCCGGCGCTGCCCGTGGACGTCCGTGATGCCGAGCGCTCGTGCGCACTCCTGGAGCTTCGGCTGTGCGTCGTACACCAGCCGCGCGAGCCGGAGGGGCAGATCCGCCGCCGGGCGGCGCGGGAACCGGGCCAGCACCGTTCCGTACGCGGCGAGTTCGGCGGTGTGGGCCTGGGCCTCCGTGCCGACCAGGCGGCGGAACGACTCGAAGGACAGGCGGCCGTCGGCGGCGGCTTCCAGCAGCGCGTTGCCGACCGGGTCCTTCCGGCGCCGTGCCGCGAGTTCTTCGGCGAGGTCCGTGGCTGTGACGGGGGATGTGGGGGCGGATGAATCGACCATGGCCAGTACTTTCCCTTCGGGAAATCGGATGTTTCGCGCCGGATGCCCTTCGGCGGCGCGCGCGACCCGAAAGCACTTCAAGGGGGACGGGCGCCGGCGTCGAGGAAAATCCGGGCGCCTTCGCGATTCGCCTTCGGTCTGTCGAGGCTAGGTGTGGCCTACCCCTGAAATCCAGGAACACCGCGCGCAAGTTCCACTTGTCCGTAAGGGGACGCAACACCGGGCACAGCGAAACCCCGTACGTCATCGGGTTTCTCCGGTGTCTGTGGCGACGGGAAACAAGCTCCGCGGCGGCGGGATCGAGCCAGTGTGCCGGACGGGCGTCGCGCGCCCCGGCGGGCGCGCGAGGGCGATCTTTCGCATTCGGCACGCCACGGCGGAAGGATTCGGCCAACCTGCCGTCGGGCGGCAGCTTCACGCGTGGCCGGCCGCGGCGTACGGCACGGCGGCGGCCCGGCGTCGAAGCCCTGATCAGGGGCGCGATGCCCGGCACATGGTCGTCGGCGAGGGAGTGGCGCGCCGCCCGCGGCCCTGGTAATTGCCGCCGTCTTATAACGGGCGCAGATTCCCCCTTCCGTGAGCCGGAGTCGGCGGGAGGGCTGTGCTGCCCGAGGGGCGAGTGAGCCGAGTTCCGAGTGTGGAGCGAAACGAACTGGCCAGCTTTTGGGCGTGTGAAAAATGAATTACATGGAAGCGGTTCTTGCCGATCTGGACAGTCGTCGAAATTTGCGAAGATGATGCGGGGCGGAGCCGGAGCCTTGGATTCCCGCACCAGTGGAATAACCTCGCGGAAAAGCGGTGCGTCTCTTCTCGCCGGCGCCGCGCCCTGACGCGCGATGGCGTGTCCCGTCGCGGGATCGGAATTTCCGGCCCGGAAACCGTGTGCACGCGCGGGGACCGAAGCGCCGGCGAACCCGTCCTCAGAAGGGAGGCAGTCATGTCCGTACCGCGGAACCGCGCCGGTGGAGGAACCCCGTGACACACGACAGCGGCACTCGGGACACGGATCTGCTCAGCCGCCACAAGAACGTCATGCCCCCATGGATGCCGCTCTTCTACGAAGAGCCCCTGGAGATCGTGCGGGGCGCCGGCTGCGTGGTCACCGGCTCCGACGACAAGTCGTACCTGGAGTTCTACTCCGGCATCGCGACGAACACCGTGGGCTACGGCGTACCGGACATCCAGGAAGCGGTGGAGAAGCGGCTGCGCACCGGTGTCGTGCACACCTCGACCTACTTCCTGATCCGTGAGCAGGTGGAACTCGCGGAGCGCATCGCGGCGCTGTCCGGCATCCCCGACCCCGTGGTGTTCTTCACCTGCTCGGGTACCGAAGCGGTGGAGACCGCGCTGCGGCTGGCGACGGAGCACCGCGACAGCAACCAGATCATCGCGCTGCGCTACGGCTACCACGGGCGGTCCTTCGGCTCCCTCGCCGTCACCGGCGACCGGTCCCGCCAGGGCAGCGGACTGTCGCCGCTGCGGGTCGCGTACGCGCACGGCGGCGAGCGCCGCCGCGGCGCCCTGGCGGGCCTGGACGACGAGGCGTACGTGCGGGCGTGCGCCAGGGACCTGGAGGAGACCCTCCGTACTTGTACCCCCGAACGGACGGCGGCCATGATCGTCGAGCCGGTGCAGGGCATCGCGGGCGCGATCCCCCTGGCCCCCGGCCAGCTGACGGCCTATGACGACGTGCTGCGGCGGCACGGCATCCCGCTGATCGTCGACGAGATCCAGACCGGGTGGGGGCGCACCGGCCGGTACTGGGGCCACCAGTGGCACGACGTCACGCCCGACGTGCTGGTCTTCGCCAAAGGCGTCGGCAACGGCTTCGCCATGGGAGGGCTGGTGGGCCGCCGCGACATCATGTCCGCCCTGTCCGCTCCGACGGTCTCCTCCTTCGGCGGCCCCCCGCTGTCGCTGACGGCCGCCCTGGCCACCCTCGACCACATCGACGCCCGCGATCTGCCGGCCCGCGCCGGACAGGCGGGCGCGCTGTTCCTGGACGGCCTGCGCGAGTCCCTGGCGGAGGAACCGTGGGTGTGCGAGGTGCGCGGGCAGGGACTGCTGCTGGCCGTGGAATTCGCCCACCCCGGAACGCTCGAACCGGCCCCCGAAATGGCCGTGAAGGTGCAGGAGGAGTGCCGGGAGCTGGCGTTGCTGGTCGGAGTCGGCGGCACTTTCGGCAACTGCCTGCGCATCATGCCGCCGCTCACCGTCTCCGAGGAGCAGGTCGTACAGGCGACACAGATCATCGCCGCCGCGACCCGGCGGGCCCGCGGCTGACCGGCCCGGGGCGCGGGCACGGCGCGCCTGATCACCGAGGCGCCGCGCAGCCGAGCGTGCGTCCGCGCTTCAGGTGCGCTTTCCGGGCTCCCGGTCCGCGGGCGCCGGCTCCGCGGCGCCGCTGAGCCCGGACGCCGAGCGGACGAGCGAGGCAATCGCCGGTGAGCGGCTGCCCGGTGGCCAGGCGAGCACCGTGGTGACGTCCGGTGCGTCGACGACGGGCACCGCGACGTGATCGGGCCACTGCCAGGCACGGCTGGAGGCGGGGATGAGCAGCAGCGTCCTTCCGAGCGCCACGAGTTGAGCGAGCTGCGACTGGGTGCGCACCTCCGGTCCGGGCCCCTCCGGGTAGGACCCGTCGAGCCGTGGCCATCGGGCGATGGGCAGGCCCGGTACGTCGCGTACGTCCGCCAGCGTGAGCTGTTCGCGGGCCGCGAGCGGATGCCCCGCGGGGAGGAGCGCGACCTGGCCCTCGACGCAGAGGTCCGCGGTGTCGAAACCGGCCAGGTCGTCGAACGGCCGGTGCATGAGTGCCACGTCGGCGCGTCCGTTGCGCAGGTGTCGCGCCTGCTCGCCGACTTCGCACAGGAGGACTTCGACCGGTGCCGCGCCGGGTTCGCCCGCAAGCGTGCCGAGGAGCCGTTGCAGCAGCTCGTGGGACGCCCCGGCTTTCGTCACGAGCACCAGCGGCCGCTTCGGATCTCCGGCACGCCGCGTCCGGCGTGCGGCGGCCGCGACCGCGTCGAGGGCCACTCGGGCCTCGCGGAGCAGCACCCTGCCCGCGTCGGTGAGCGCCGCCCCGCGACGGTCCCGGTCGAGGAGCCGCACGCCGAGCCGGTGCTCCAGCCGGCGTATCGCGCGCGAGAGCGGCGGCTGCGCGATCCCGAGCCGGTCGGCGGCACGTCCGAAGTGCAGTTCCTCGGCGACGGCGACGAAGTACCGGAGCTCGCGGGTCTCAAGGTCGTCCATGGACGGAGCCTACTTCCTGATACCTGGTGGGTATCACAGGGTGCCGAACCGGTCTTGGACGACGGGCACGCGATGCCCCGAGCATGGAGCGCGTGAACGACAACGAGAAGACCGCGCTGGTCACCGGCGCGAACAAGGGAATCGGTCTCGCCATCGCACAGGGACTCGGGGCGATCGGCTTCACGGTCGCGGTGGGAGCCCGCGACGACGCCAGGCGCGAAGCGGCCGTCGAGCGTCTGCGTGCCGCAGGCGTCGACGCGTTCGGGGTCGCCCTCGACGTCACCTCGGACGACAGTGCCGCGGCAGCGGCGGCGGCCGTCGAGCGTACGGCAGGACGGCTCGACGTACTCGTCAACAACGCGGGCATCTCCGGGCGGACCGACGGCGGCGCGCAGGACCCGACGACGCTCGACCTCGACGTCGTCCGCACCGTCCTCGAAACGAACGTGTTCGGGGTGGTCCGGGTGACGAACGCGATGCTTCCCCTGCTCAGCCGCGCGGCCTCGCCGCGCATCGTCAACATGTCGAGCAACATGGGCTCGCTGACGCTGCGAACCGGCCCGGTCATGGCCGCGTACGCACCGTCGAAGTCGATGCTCAACAGCGTAACGGCACAGTACGCCCGCCGGCTCGCCGACACCCACGTCATCGTGAACGCCGCCTGCCCCGGCTACGTCGCGACCGACTTCACCGGCTTCGACGGGACACGCACGCCCGAACAGGGCGCCGCGATCGCGATCCGGCTCGCCACCCTGCCCGACGACGGGCCGCGCGGCGGCTTCTTCGACGACGAGGGGGCCATCCCCTGGTGATCCCGCGCCGAGGACGCGCGTGACCCCGCCGAAAGCGATCGAAAGGCGGGCGTCACGCCTCGGCGCGACACGCGCGTGGAATGATCGCGCTCCATGGATGAACTGTCGTTCGACGCGGTGCTGTGCGACTTCGACGGAGTCGTGCACCTGTGGGACCCCGACGCGATGAACGCCCTGGACCGGGCCTGGGGACTGGCACCGGGCACGCTGGCCGGCACGGCGTTCAACAGCGAGCTGCTGCACGCGGCCGTCACGGGACGCCTCAGCGACGAGCAGTGGCGGCACAGGGTGGCGGAGGCCCTGGCGTCCGTCTGCGGCTCGCCTGCACGGGCCCGGCAGCTGACCACGGCGTGGAGCGCGCTCACCGGCCGGGTCGACACCGAGGTCGTCACCCTGCTCGCCGCGCTGCGCCGCAGGGTGCCGGTGGTCCTGGTCTCCAACGCCACCACCCGGCTGGAGACCCAGCTCGCCTCCGTGGGACTGGCCGACGCCTTCGACGCCGTCGTCAACACCGCCCGTATCGGCGTCGCGAAGCCCGACCCCCGGGTCTTCGCGATAGCCCTCCAGCAGGCCGGGGTCGACAAGGAGCGCTGTCTGTTCGTCGACGACACCCTCGCCCATGTCGACGCCGCCAGGGCAGCGGGCCTGCGCGGCCTGCACTACCAGCGCTTCGAGCAGCTACGGGACGTGGCCGCGCCACTGCTCGGCTGAGGACGCCGGAGCCGTCCACCCCGAGGGCGCCTCCGTGCTGTCGTCGACAGGGCGAACGTTGCCTGAGACGACGCCGGTCAGGCGTGGGTGCCGAGTGGTGGCGCAGCGGCGTCGTCGGGCCGCTTCGCGGCACCGGCCGCGTAGCAGGCCTCCGGGTCGGCACCTCCGGTCGACGCCGTTGCGGCGATGATGGCGTCCAGCTTCTGCCGTGCGGCCAGCAGGCCGGCCACGGCCTCGTCGATGCGTTCACGTTCCCGGTTCAGGTCGGGCAGCATGCCGGAACAGGCGGGTGCCAGAGTCTGTCCGTCGTCGGCCATGCAGGGCATCAGTTCGGCGATCGTGGCCGTGCCCAGGCCGGCGCCGAGCAGCATGCGGATGCCCCGGACGGTGGCCATGTCGGCCTCCGTGAACTCGCGATATCCGCTCGGCCGCCGGGACGGCTTGAGCAGTCCCTGCTCCTCGTAATAGCGCAGCAGGCGTTGGCTGACCCCGGTCCGCCGGGAGAACTCCCCCATGCGCATGTGACGACCACCACGTCCAGTTGACTCTCACATCGATGTGAGACAGCAGTCTATTCCGCATGACGAATCAGCACGCGGCAAGCCCGCAGCACACACCCGTCACCGTCATCGGCCTCGGCCCCATGGGCCTCGCGCTCGCCGGGGCGCTGGTGGAACGCGGTCACGCCACGACCGTCTGGAACCGCACCCCGGAGAAGGCCGACGGCCTCGCCGCCAAGGGAGCCCGCCGCGCCGGGACCGTTGCCGAGGCGGTGTCCGCGAGCCCTGTCCTGGTCGTGTGCCTCAAGGACTACGAGACCATGTACGCGGTGTTGGGCTCCGCCGGTGACGCCTTGAAGGGGCGTGCACTGGTCAACCTCAACTCCGGGACCCCGAACGAGGCGCACGCGGCGGCCGGCTGGGCGACCGGGCGGGGCGCCACGTATCTGGACGGCGCGATCATGGTGCCGCCGCCACTGGTCGGACACCCCGAGTCGGTGTTCCTCTACAGCGGTTCACAGCAGGTCTTCGACGAGCACCGGGCGACGCTGGCGAGCATGGGCGGCCCCCGGTACCTCGGCGCCGATCCCGGTCTGGCGGTGCTGTACAACGCGGCACTGCTCGACATGATGTACGCGACCATGAACGGCTTTCTGCACGCCGCCGCGCTGGTCGGGTCGGCGGACGTCCCGGCGGTCACGTTCGCCGATCTCGCACTCGACTGGTTCCTGCCCTCCGTGGTGGGACCGACCCTCGTCGAGCAGGCTCCCGAGTTGGACCAGGGCAACTACCCGGGCGATATGGGAACGATGGAGATGAACCTCCACGCGCTTGAGCACATCACCCGCACCTGTGCGGAGCGGGGCATTCACTCCGGCCAGCCGCGGCTCATGAAGGCGATCGCCGAGCGGGCGGTCGCCCAGGGCCACGGCGACAAGAACTACCTGGCCGTGTTCGAAGTCTTCAAGGAGCGTCGCCGGTCGGGGCGTCACACGTAGCGATCACCTACGAGCGCATCACCGTCGAGCAGGCACCGTCCACCTGCCGGCGCGCCGTCAGCGCGCTGAAGTCCACCGATTCGCCAATTCCCGCCCCCGATCAAGAACCTGTCGGCCGTGACCGTCGTCTCCTAGACGTGAGATCAGTCAGGAAGGTCGGAGGGCGATTCCGGTGCAGCTCGTGGCCCGACACGCGGAGCGGCGTGAGTTCGATCGGTTAGTGCGCTCGGCGGCTGTCGGGCGTGGTGGGGCCGTTGTGGTGGCAGGGGAGGCGGGGATCGGCAAGTCGGCGCTCATCGACGCCGTGGTGGGAGCGCTGGACGGGTTCGAGGTGTTGCGAGCCGCCGGTACGGAGTTCGAGCGGGATCTTCTCTACGCGACGCTGCACCAGCTGTGCGCCCCGGTTCTCGAACACCGAAGAAGACTCCCTCCAGTGCAACGCAGCGCACTGGAGGCGGTGTTCGGCCTCGGCGCGCAGACCTCGCCCGATCCGTTGACGGTCGGTCTCGCCGTCCTGGGGCTGCTGCACGAGGTGGCGCAGGACCGACCCGTCTGCTGCGTGGTGGACGACGCACAGTGGATCGACGACGCTTCGCGGCGCGTGCTGGTGTTCGTGGCCCGGCGGGTGTCCGCCGAGCGGATCGCGATGGTGTTCGCCACGCGCGACGTCGGCACGCCGTCCGGTCTCGCCGAGCTGCCGCGCCTGCCCCTCGCGGGCCTCGCGGACGAGGACGCCCGCGCCCTGCTGGGCGTGGCGTCGCACATCGGACTGGACGCCGAGGTCATCGACCGCATCCTGGCCGAGGCGCACGGAAACCCGCTGGCGCTCCTGGAGTTCGTCCACCACGCGGAACCGTTCGGCGTGCCCGGCCCGCCGCGATTCCGGGCCAGCGTGGTGGACACGCTGGAGGAGCAGTTCGTCCAGCGCTTCGAGCGGTTGCCGGACGCGGCGCGATCGCTGGTGGTGCTCGCCGCGGCGGAGCCGGTCGGCGATCTCGACCTGCTGCGGCGCGCCGCGCGGCTCCTCGGCCTGGACGCCGCGGAGCTCACGGTCGCGGAGAACGCCGGACTCCTGGTCCTGGGCCCGCGGCTGCGCTTCCGCCACCCGCTGGTGCGCTCCGCTGTCTACGCGTCGGCCTCCCCGGAAGAGCGCCGAAAGAAGCACGGCGCCCTCGCGAAGGCCACCGATCCGGAGACCGACCCCGACCGGCAGGCGTGGCACCGTGCCCACGCGATCATCTACGCGGACGAGGAGGTCGCCGCGGAGCTGGAACGGTCCGCGGACCGGGCGCGCCTGCGCGGCGGATTCGCCGCGTCCGCCGCGTTCATGGAGCGGGCGGGGCTGCTGACGCCGGCTCCCGGCCGCCAGGCCGGGCGGCTGCTCCTCGCGGCCCAGTCGCGGCTGCTGGCCGGGGCGCCCGAGGCGGCCCGCGCGCTCGTCACCCGCGCGGAGCGGCGCGCGATGGACGCCGAGGGCCGCGCCAAGGCGCGCCTGCTGCGGGCACGGATCGACTACCAGCTCTCCCACGGCCCGCAGGCCACCGCCAGACTCGTCGACGTCGTCACGGAGTTGGCCCCCGACCAGGCGAGGGACACCTACCTGGAAGCGTTCGCGTCGTTCATGTACAACAACAACCCGCCGGGCCTCCTCAAGGAACTCGGCGCCCGCATCCGCCGGCAGGCACCGCAGCGGGAGCCCGCCCGGCCGACCGATCTGCTGCTCGACGCGCTGCTGGACCAGACCATGCTGCCCGTCGAGCAGGCCGTGCCCGTGATGCGCGACGCGGTGACGGCGTGCCGTACGGCTTCCCGCTCGTCGGGCCCGTGGCAGCTGAACCTGCTCTGTCAGATCGTCATCGACCTGCGGGAGGACGAGGCGATGGAGGAGATCACGGACTGCCAGGTGGACGCGGCGCGGCGCCAGGGCTCCCTCGCCTCGCTGCCGCAGGCCCTGCGGTACCAGGCGATCGCCCGAGTCGCGGTCGGCCGGTTCGACGAGGCGGCCGTCAGCCTCAGCGAGGCCCGGTCCGTCGACGAGGCGGCGGGCACCGTGCCGCTCCTGGGGCCCGAGCTCGTCCTCGCCGGCTTCCGTGGTGACGCCGACCGGTTCGCCGAGCTGAGCAGGCTGATGGGGCGCGAGGGGCGGCCGTTCGAAGCCGCCGGCGAACACTACGCCAGGGCCGTACTGAACAACGGGCTCGGCAACTACGAAGAGGCCCTGGACGCCGCGCTGGCAGCCCAGCACCGGCACCAGGCCGGCTCCTACTCGATCTGGTCCGTCTACACCGAACTCGTCGAAGCCGCCGCGCGCGCCGGGCGCGCCGAGGACGCCGCCGTGGCCATGGCACACGTGGAGGCACTGGCCCGCGCGAATCCCGTCCCCTGGGCCGTCGCCGACTGGCTTCAGGCACAGGCCCTCCTCGGGCGGGGCGAGGACTGCGAGGCCCTGTACCGGCAGGCCATCGACCACTTCGCCCGGACACGGGCCCGGGTGCTCCACGCGCGCGCCCGGCTGACGTACGGGGAGTGGCTGCGCCGCGAGAACCGTCGGGCCGAGGCGCGTGAGGAGCTGCGGGCAGCGCACGACATGCTGTCGCGCACCGGCGCCCGCGCCTTCGCCGAGCGCGCGGCCCGGGAACTGCGCGCCACCGGCGAACAGCCGCGCCGGCCCGGTGACGACCCGCTGGGCCGGCTCACCGCGCAGGAACGGCTCATCGCCGGCAGGGTCGCCGCCGGGGCGACGTCCAAGGAAGTGGGCGTGATGCTGTTCCTCAGCCCCCGCACCATCGACGCGCATCTGCGCAACGTGTACCGCAAGCTGGGCATCTCCTCGCGCCGTCAGCTCCGCGAGATGCCGCTGTGACGGCCCGCCGCCGTGGTACGTCGGC
>NZ_JBHWHY010000015.1:0-183703 GCF_042732265.1 Streptomyces sp. NPDC059788
GTGCGGCGGGCGGGGTGGCGGCCCCGTCCGCCGCACCGGCCTCGTGGGCCGGCCCACCGCCGTTGGCGTGCAGCCGTTCGGTGATGAGCGCGGCGAGCCGGTCGAGGCCCTTCTCGATCCGTTCGGGGGTCAGGGTGCTGATGGACAGCCGGAGCTGGCTGCACTGTGCGGACGCGCCGTAGAAGTGGTGCATGGGGGTGAACAGCACGCCGTGGCGGCGGGCCGCGTGCTCCAGGAAGTCGTCGGTGACGGTGAACGGGACGCTCAGGACGACGAAGAAGCCGCCGGTCGGCTCGTTCCACGTGACGCCGGGGCAGTCGGCGAAGCGCCGGGTCAGGCCCGCCAGGACCTGGTTGAGGTTGCGCCGGTAGACGGCCGTCTCGCGGCGGTTGGCCTCGACCATGCTGCATCCGTGGCTGAGCAGTTTGCCGCCGATGACCGCCTGCGCGATCGGCGAGGTGTTGACGGTGAGCATGCTTTTGATCTTCGACAGTTCGTCGGCGAGGAGCCCGCCGCCGCCCTCGCCGGTCACCCGCTGGTCGGCGACCACGTACCCCACGCGCGCCCCGGGGACCCCGGTCTTGGCGAACGACCCCAGGTAGACGACGCGCCGGGTGCGGTCCAGGGACTTCAGCGTCGGCGGGCGCTCGGCGGAGGTGTGGAAGACGCCGTAGGCGTTGTCCTCCAGGAGAAGGAGGTTCTCGGTCTCGGCGATCTCCAGCAGGCGGTGCCGTTCGGGCAGTTCCATGCTGGCGCCCACCGGGTTGGCGAAGTCTGGCGTCACGTAGCAGGCGCGTACCCGCCGGCCCGCGGCCCGCGCGCGCCGCAGTTGGGTGACCAGGTCGTCCAGGTCGATGCCGTGCTCCCCGGTGTGCACCGGCAGTACGGGCATGTCGGCGAGGAGCGCGGCGCCGGTCAGGCCGACGTAGGTGGGCCGGGGCGCGAGCACGGCGTCGCGGCTGTCGGCGCGCAGGGCGCGCAGGACGAGGAACATCGCCTCCTGGCAGCCGACCGTGACGACCACGGACCCGTCCACGGCCTCGATGCCCTCGTCCACCGCCAGGCCCCGCGCGATCAGCCCGGCGATGATCCCCTTGGTCTCGCCGTACTGGAACAGGGTCCGGGCGATTTCCGCTTCCGTCATCCGGCGCTCGGCGCCCAGGTGATCGCAGAAGACCTGAAGGTATTTGTGCACCTGGGATGTGTCATAAAATCCTTCATACGGCCGTCCCGCCGCGAAAGAGATCGCTTCCGGATACTTGTCGGCGATCTGATTCAGAAGATTCATGGACTCCATCGCGGCATCGGCCAGCGATGCGTGCAGAGTCGCGGTATTCAGCTCGGCGGCGATTTCCGGTTGCATGATTTCCATGGCTGCCTTCTGTCAGTCAGGAAGGGGTACGGCGCGCGTCCGTGGCCCGCGTCGCGCCCTCAGCATCCCCCAGGGCCGGATCAACAGCAATGGTTCTCCCGGGCACGCGCCGGGTCAAGGTGAAACCGCGTCGGCCGGGCGGTCGCGGCTAATTCTTGACAGGTGCGACAGGGGTAGTGCCGGTGTAATGTCAGGCAGCACCGTAATTGTTCGCCTTCCGCTGTCCGGCGGCAGTGGCGAACTCGCCCAGAGGTCCGCGGATTTGACCGGTCACGCATCACCGGTGCCGGTCGTGCGGCAGGAAATCCGTCCGCTCCGGTAGGCGAGCCGGCTCGACGAGCCGCGCCCAGATCATTCCTTCAAACGGGGACTCTCATGACAGTTTCAGGAACCACGGCGGCCACGGCTGCTGTCAGCGACCTCGCGATCGACTACGTCGAGCTGTACGTGGACGACCTGGACGCGGCGGCGTTCGCCTGGGTCGACAGGTACGCCTTCACCGTCGTCGGCACCGGCGGCTCCGCCGACCACCGCAGCATCGCCCTGCGGCACGGCACGATCACCCTGGTGCTCACCATGGCGACCTCCGACCGGCACCCGGCGTCGGTGTACGTCCTCACGCACGGCGAGGGCGTCGCGGACATCGCGCTGCGCACCGCCGACGTCGCGGGCGCCTTCGCCCACGCGGTGGCGGGCGGCGCCGAGGCGCTGCGCGAGCCCGCCCGGCACGGGCCCGGCGGCGCCGTCACGGCCACCGTCAGCGGCTTCGGCGACGTGGTGCACACGCTGGTGCAGCGCGCCCCGGAGGAGGGCCCGGGGCTGCCGGTCGGCTTCGTACCGACCCTCCAGTCCCGGCAGCCGGTGCCCAGCGAGGTGGGGCTGCTCGAACTGGACCACATCGCGGTGTGCCTGAACAACGGCGACCTCGACGGGACCGTCGCGTACTACGAGCGGGCCCTCGGGTTCCGGGAGATCTTCGAGGAGCACATCGTCGTGGGCGCGCAGGCGATGGACTCCAAGGTCGTCCAGAGCCCCACCGGCCGGGTCACCCTGACGCTCATCGAGCCGGACACCACGGCCGACCCGGGGCAGATCGACGACTTCCTGAAGAGCCACCACGGCGCGGGGGTCCAGCACCTCGCGTTCTCCTGCGACGACGCCGTGCACGCGGTACGCACCCTCGGCGGCCGGGGCGTGGAGTTCCTCAGCTCCCCCGCCGCCTACTACGACCTGCTGGGCGAGCGGATCGCGCTCAGCGACCACAGCCTGGAGGATCTGCGGTCGACCGGGCTGCTGGCGGACCAGGACCACGGCGGCCAGCTGTTCCAGATCTTCACCGCCTCCACCCACCCGCGCCGCACGATCTTCTACGAGATCATCGAGCGGCAGGGCGCGGAGACCTTCGGCAGCTCCAACATCAAGGCGCTGTACGAGGCCGTGGAGCTGGAGAAGAAGGGCCAGCGTGTCCTGTGAGGACCCGGCGCCCGGCGGCGCGGCGGCGGACACGCTCCTGACCCTTGAGGATGTCGAGCGTGCCGCCGCCGCGGTGCTGCCCGCCGGGGTGCGGGACTTCGTGGCGGGCGGCAGCGGGCGCGAACGCACCCTGGCCGCCAACCGGGCGGCGTTCGACCGGGTCTTCGTACGGCCGCGGGTGCTGCGGGACGTGTCGCGGTGCGCCACCGGCGCCGAGCTGCTGGGCCGGCCGGTGGCGATGCCGGTGGCGGTCGCCCCGGTCGCCTACCAGGCCCTGGTCCACCCCGACGGTGAACTGGCGGCGGCCCGGGCGGCGAAGGCCGCGGGCGTGCCGTTCACGGTGAGCACGCTCAGCACGGTGCCGGTGGAGGAGATCGCGGCGCTCGGCGGCAGCGTCTGGTTCCAGCTGTACTGGCTGCGGGAGCCCGGCCGGGCCCTGGAGCTGGCGCGGCGTGCGGAGGACGCCGGGTGCGAGGCGCTGATGCTGACCGTGGACGTGCCGTGGATGGGCCGGCGACTGCGCGACGTGCGCAACGAGTTCGCGCTGCCCGAGCGGGTGCGGGCGGCCCACCTCGACGGTGGCGGCGCCTCGGCCGCCCACCGGCGCGCGGCCGGTGCCTCGGCGGTGGCCGTGCACACCGGCCAGGAGTTCTCCTCGGCCCTGTCCTGGTCGCAGGTGGCAGAGCTGCGGGCGCACACCCGGCTGCCGCTGCTGCTCAAGGGCGTACTGGCCGCCGAGGACGCGGTGCGCGCGGCGGAGTTCGGCGTCGACGCCGTCGTGGTGTCCAACCATGGAGGTCGTCAGTTGGACAGCGCGCTGCCGAGCATCGAGGCGCTGCCCGAGATCGCCGAGGCGGTCGGCGGGAGCTGCCAGGTGCTGCTGGACAGCGGTGTCCGCTCCGGTACGGACGTGCTCAAGGCCCTGGCGCTGGGCGCGTCCGGTGTGCTGGTCGGGCGCCCTCCGGTGTGGGGGCTGGCCGCGGCCGGTGAGGCGGGCGTACGCCGGGTGCTCGGCCTGCTGGCCGACGAACTGGCCGACGCGCTGGGCCTGTCGGGCTGCGCCACGGTCGCGGACGCGCGGCGGCTGCGTACGGTGTGGAGCGGCGCGGCGGCCGGGCCGGGCGGTCCGGGTGCCACCGGTCGTCCGGGCGGGGCCGCGCGGGCGGCCGGTGAAGGGGTCGCGGCGGGGACCGGCGGCCCGTAGGCATCGGCGCGGCACAAACGAAAGCTCCTGGTGGTCCGGGGTTGTGAGAACCCGGTCCGCCAGGAGCTTTCTTGTGGCGTTCGTTCCACCGCCCGTTTTCGCCCTGCCGGGGCCGGGGCGCTAGGTGCCGTGGGCGTCCGTCTCCATCTCGTGGACCGCGATCGCGCCGGCCGGGCACCGCAGGGCCGCCGTACGCACCTTCGCGGACAGTTCCGCGGGCGGCGCCGCGTCGGTGAGCAGCACCGTGCCGTCCTCCTCCGACTGGTCGAAGACCGCGGGCACCAGCAGCTTGCACATGCCGGAAGCGGCGCAGATCTCCGGGTCCACCCGTACCTCGACCATCGTCCTCTCCTCATTTCCGGGGTGTCCGGGCGCCGCGCGCCCTGGTCGGTCCCGGCCGTCACCAGGCGACCGGCAGGCGCTCCAGCCCGTAGGCGATGGAGTTCGTCTTGTGCGGTACGTCCGCTGCGGGTACGGCCAGCCGCAGGTCGGGGAAGCGCCGCCACAGCGCCAGGTAGGCGGTGCGCAGTTCCATCCTGCCGAGTGCGGCGCCGATGCAGTGGTGGATGCCGTGCCCGAAGGCGATGTGCGGCAGCGGGTCGCGGCCGACGTCGAACCGGTCGACGTCGGGGCCGAGCGCCGGGTCGCGGTTGGCCATCGGGATCGAGCAGACGACCTCCTCCCCCGCCTTGATCAGCTGTCCGGCCACGACGACGTCCTCGACGGCGGTGCGCGGGGTCGGCGCGTGGGCCACGGACAGGAAGCGCAGCAGTTCGTCCACGACGCGGTCCACGTTCTTCTCGGGGTCCGCCTGCAGTACGGCGAGCTGGTCGGGGTGTTCCAGGAGGGCCAGCACCCCGAGGCTGATCATGCCCGTGACGTTGTCGAGTCCGGCGAGCACCATCAGGCCGCAGATGCCGAGCAGTTCCTCGTCGTCGAAGTTGTCGCCGTGGTCGCGGATGAGCTGGCCGATGAACCCCTCGTCGGGGTCCCTGCGCTGCCGTTTGACCAGCGCGCGCAGATAGCCGGAGGTGTACGCCTGGGCGGCGGCCCGGTCCTTGCGGCTGCGGTCCTGCTCCAGCTGCCACTGGTGCTTGACCAGGAACTCGCGCCGGTCGTCGCGGGGCACGCCGAGCAGTTCGCACAGCACCGCGCCGGAGATCGGGCTCGCGTACAGGCCGACGAGGTCGGCGGGCTGTCCGGCCCGCTCCATGGCGTCCAGGCAGCGTTCCGCGATGGCCTCGGTCACCGGCTTCAGCCGCTGGATGCGGCGGACGGTGAACTCCGGTGTGAGCATCTTGCGCAGCCGGGTGTGCTCGGGCTGGTCGTAGTCCATGAGGTGGCCCGACATCTCCTGCGGGCGGTGCTTGCTCCCGCCGCGGGTGACCTGGGCGCGGAACCGGCGCTGGTTGCTGAAGCGGACGTGGTCGCCCATCACCTGGCGGACCGCGTCGTAGCCCAGGGCCATCCAGATGGGCTCGGTCGCGGCCCCGGGCGCCGGGGCCACCTCTTCCTTGATGACGGCGCCTTCGGCGCGCTGCTGACGGATGTCGTCCGACGGGCCGAAGCCCGCCCGCCGGGCGTGGTCGAACTGGTGCTGGGTCTCCTCCGGCATTGCGCCTCCTACCATTCGACGGGCAAGGATTCCAGGGCGTACTGACGTGACCGGGCGGGCCGGAAACGGACCTGTCCGGGTGGTACGGCCAGCCGCAGGCCCGGGAAGCGGCGCAGCAGTGCCGGGAAGGCGATGCGCAGTTCCATCCGGGCCAGCGGGGCACCGAGGCAGTGGTGGATGCCGTGGCCGAAGGCCATGTGCGGGGTCGGCTCCCGGGTGATGTCGAAGCGGTCGGCGGGCTCGTCGGCGGCCGTGACGCGGTTGGCGGCGAGCAGGGAACAGGCCACGCTCTCCCCGGCCTTGATGTGCTGTCCGCCGATGGTGACGTCCTCCAGCGCGGTGCGCGGCGACGCGGTGTGGATGACGGTGAGGTAGCGGAGCATCTCCTCCACGGCACGGTCGGTCAGCTCGGGGTTGTCGCGCCAGAGGGCGAGCTGGTCCGGGTGTTCCAGCAGGAGGAGGGTGCCCAGGCCGATGATGCTGGCGACCTGTTCGAAGCCGGCGGCCATCACGGTCGCGCCGATGCCCGCCAGCTCCGCGTCGGTGACGGCCGTGCCCTGTTCGCGTACCAGGTTGCCGAGCATGTCCTCGCCCGGGTTGCGGCGCCGGCGTTCCGCGAGCTGGCCCATGTACGACCAGTACGCCTTGCCGGCGGCCAGCTGCTGTTCCTGGGTGCGGCCGACGTCGCGGGTGATGTCGAGGTAGCGGGCCAGTTCCGTCTGGTCGTCCCGGGGCACGCCGAGCAGCTCGCAGCTGACCAGGCCCGGGATCGGCCAGGCGAAGTACCGTACGAGGTCCGCCGGACGCCCGATGCGCTCCATCGTGTCCAGGCAGTCGGTGACGACCTCCTCGACGCGTGGCTCCAGCCGGCGCATCCGCCGCACCGTGTACTCGGCCGTGAGCAGTTTGCGCAGCCGGGTGTGGTCGGGCGGGTCGTACTGGAGGAGATTGCCCGCCTGCACCAGGTTCTGCGCGTCCTCCTCGCTGTCGGCGGGCGGCCGGGTGCTGAACCGTTCGGCGTCGGAGAGCACCGCCCGTACCTCGGCGTGGCCGGTGGCCACCCAGCCCAGCTGGCGGGAGGGGCCGATGGTCACGTCGGTCTCGACCAGGGGGGTCTCCCTGGCCATCCGGACGAGTTCGGGCACCGGGTCGAAGCGGTCCCGCCGGTAGTGGGCGGGTATCTCGGGTGTCTCGGGCATCCGCGGATCCTTTCCTTCCTCGTGGTCAGCCGCCGCTGGCGGGGAGCCAGTACATGCCGTCGGGGGACGAGACGAGGCCGCCGGGGACGAGCGGGGTCTCCGGTTCCGCGTCCGCGCCCAGCAGCGCCCGCATCTGCACCTGCGAGCCCTCCCGTGTCACCTGGCTGACCACCGCGGACTTGAACAGCGGCAGCATGCTGCCGTCGTCGCTGTGTGCCAGCTGGTCGACCGCGCCCGCGAACTCCGCCGAGTCCGCGCGCAGCCGCTCCACCATCGCCTCGGCGTCGGAGAGCGCCGACTCCCCCGAGGAGACGCCGCCCACCAGGTCGACGAACGCCTCCATCTCGGACCGGTCGTGGTGGGTGACCTTCTTCGCCTGCCAGAAGTAGGACTGCTCGCTGTGGTGCATCTCGTAGAACGAGAGCAGGAATTCGTAGAAGACGCTGTACTCACGCCGGTAGCGCGCCTCGAACTCGCGCATCGCCACGGTCTCGTCCACCAGCCCCGCCAGCGCGCTGTTGATGCTGCGCGCGGCCAGCAGGCCGCTGTAGGTCGCCAGGTGCACGCCGGAGGAGAACACCGGGTCGACGAAGCACGCCGCGTCGCCGATCAGCAGCATGCCGGGCCGGGAGAACGTCGTCTGGTGGTACGAGTAGTCCTTGCGCACCCGCAGTTGGCCGTACTGGCCGCTGGTGACCCGCGTGGCACCGGAGAGGTACTCCGAGATCAGCGGGCACTCGGCGATCAGCGCCATCAGGGCCTGCTCGCGGTCGCCCTGCACCTTGTCCGCCATCTCGCGCCTGACCACCGCTCCCACGCTGGTCAGGGTGGGGCTCAGCGGGATGTACCAGAACCAGCCGCTGTCGAACGCGACCGACAGGATGTTGCCCGCGTTCGGCTCGGGCAGCCGTTTGCCGCCCTCGAAGTAGCCGAACAGGGCCAGGCTGCGGAAGAACTCCGAGTACTTCCGCTCGCCGCCCACCCGCTGGAACAGACGGCTCTTGTTGCCCGAGGCGTCCACCACGAACGTCCCGTACGCCGCGCGCTCCACGCCTTCGGCGTCCGTGTAGCGCACGCCCCGTACCCGCTCGGTGTCCGCGATCACGTCAGCGACCGCGCAGCCCTCGCGCACCTCCGCGCCCGAGCGGCCCGCGTGGCGCAGCAGGATCTCGTCGAACTTCGAGCGCTCCACCTGGTACGCGAACGACGTGGGGCCGGCCATCCGGTCCGAGACCGAGAAGGAGAACGTCCACGGCTCCGGTGTCGCGCCCCAGCGGAACGTGCCGCCGCGCTTGCGCGTGAAGCCGGCCGCCGCCAGCTCGTCCGCCACTCCTGTCAGCCGGCACACGCCGTGCACCGTCGACGGCAGCAGCGACTCGCCTATCTGGTAGCGGGGGAAGGTCTCCTTCTCCAGCACCAGTACCCGGCGCCCCTGTTGTGCCACCAGCGCGGCCAGCGTCGAGCCCGCGGGCCCGCCGCCGACGATCACCACGTCGAACGTCTCCTGCTTGGTGGAGTTCCCTGCGTTCGCTGAATTCGCCATGGCCCTCTCCCCCATTCTCCGGCGGAATCCATCTGTGCGTTTGCGCACAGATTCCTGGCCGCCTGCTATTCGATTGTTAATTTTCTCTGAGAATCCGTCAAGGAAAGCGATTTGACACCGGGGCCAGGTGTACTGCGCCGTGAGATCAGGGAGAGCAGCGGTCCGGTCATGAAGGTGGTGATCAGCGCCATGAGAACGAGCACGGTGAACAGGTCGGGGCCGATGACGCCGGATTCCAGTCCGACGTTCAGCACGATCAGTTCGGTCAGGCCCCGGGTGTTGACCAGGGCGGCCACCAGCGCCGACTGGTGGGGACCGAGGCGGCTCAGCCGCGCCGCCGCGTAGGCCGGCAGGAGTTTGCCGACGGTGGCCACGGCCACGATCAGCAGCAGGAGCAGCCCGGCGTCGCGGTCGAGCGAACCGATGTTGAAGGACAGGCCGGTGGTGACGAAGAACAGCGGCAGCAGCAGGCCGGCGCTCTGTTCCATCGGCCGCAGCACGTCGGCGTCCGGTACGCCGTCGCGCCGGGGCATGGCCAGCCCGGCGAGCAGCCCGCCGAAGACGGGGTGCAGACCCAGTGAAGCGGTGACCCAGGCGCTGCCCAGGGCGAGCGCCAGCGCGATGGTGACCTGGTTGGCCATCAGCGCCCGGGAGCGGCGCAGCCACCACCCCAGCACCGGACGCACCACCAGGAACATGCCGGCGACGAACACGGCGAGCAGCAGCAGCGTCACGGCCCAGTGCTGCCCCGGCGCGTGACCGGTGCCCACGAGGGCGGCGGCCAGCACCAGCCACGCCACCACGTCCATGAACCCGGCCGCGGTGGTCGCCACCGTACCGGCGGGGGTGCCCGCCAGCCCGCGCTCGCGGACGATGGCGACCAGCACCGGCAGCGCGGTGATGGAGGCGGCCACCGCCATGAAGAGCAGGAAGGACCGGCCGCCCGCGTGGTGCGGGTCGACCGCGTCGAAGAGGCCGGGCAGCAGCTGCACCGTCCCGGCGCTCAGCCCGGCGGGCACCAGCAGCCCGAACAGGGCCACCGTGGCCGCCGCCCGGCCGCCGCGGCGCAGTTGCCGCGGGTCGATCTCGTATCCCGCCACGAACATGAAGAGCACGATGGCGACCTGGGACAGCACCGAGAGGAACGGCAGGACCTCCCGGGGGAACAGGTGCGCCGTCGGGTTCCCGGGGAGCCGGCCCAGCAGGGTCGGTCCCAGGGCGATACCCGCCATGATCTGGCCGATGACGGCCGGCTGCCCGATCTTGCGGGCGGCCGCCCCCAGCAGCCAGGAGGCGACGACGATCAGCGCGACGTCGCCGATGACCACGGTCACCACGGTTTCGGTGTTCACTTCGCGCCTCCCCCACGGGGGCGGCCGGCGTCCCGGCCGCCCCTTCATGGCTGTGCCGTCGAGGTGTCTACGCGTTGCCGTTCGCGCTCATTTCGGCGATGAGGCTCTTGGGGCGCATATCGGTCCAGTTCTCGTCGATGTAGTCGAGGCATTCCTGCCGGCCGGCCTCTCCGTGTACGGAGGTCCAGCCCTCGGGAATTTCCGCGAACGCGGGCCAGAGCGAATGCTGCCCCTCGTCGTTGACGAGCACCAGGAAGGTGCCGTTCTCGTTGTCGAAAGGATTGGTCATGACGGGTTCCTTTCCCCTGTCGGCCGCACGGCCCGGAGCTTTTCTGCGACGATGCGCCCGATCTGTGCCAAGGGCGCGGGCTGGAGCATGTTGTTGTGGTCGACGGCGATGTCGTGGGTCTCGATCCGTCCGGCGACGAAGGGCCGCCAGCTTCCGGTGGCGTCCCAGGCCTGGGACTTGGCGGGCCGGTCGACGGTCGCGACGAAGACGACGAGGTCTCCGCCGAACCGCCGCGGGCTGTAACCGTAGGAGAGCCGGCCCGAGTTGACAGTCACTTCCCTGATGTTGGCCAGGATCTGTTCGTCCAGGCCCAGTCCGGCGGCGCCGCCGTCACCGCCGCCGTCTCCCGCACCGGCCCGCGGTCCCTGCTCGCCCAGTTCGCGGCGCATCGTCACGTCCTCGCCCTCGCGGGCGGCGGGCGTCTGGTCGAAGAACTCGCCGGTGTCGCCGCCGTGGTAGGTGTCGAGCAGCGCCAGCAGCGCCACCTTCTCCCCCTGTGCCTCCAGGGCGGTGGCGACCGCGTAGGCGACCGTGCCGCCGAAGGACCAGCCGAGGAGGTGGTACGGGCCGGTGGGCTGGACGGTGCGGATCTGGTCGGCGTAGTCGGCCGCCATCTCCTCCATGGTCAGCGGGAGCGGCTCGGGCCCGGACAGGCCGCGCGCCTGGAGGCCGTAGACCGGCCGGTCGGCGGGCAGGTGCGGCAGCAGGCCCCGGTAGCCCCAGCTCAGCCCCAGGCTGGGGTGGACGCAGAAGAGCGGCGGGAGGCTGCCCTGGGACCGCAGCGGCAGCAGGACGCCGAGGTCGCCGCGGCTGGTGCCGCGGGCCGCGCCGGTGCCGCGCGCGCGTACACGGCTCGCGTCCGCCATGGTGATCAGTCCGGCCGTGGTGCGCCGGGCCCGGTCGCCGGTGTGCAGCATCCGCTCGCCGGGCGGGCCGAAGGGGCTGGCGACGAACCGTGCGCCCGTCCGGCCGGGGCCGCCCGCGTCACCGCGTGCCGCCGCCGCGCCCGCCACGTACAGGTCGCCCGCGACACCGGGCGGGACCGGCCGCAGCAGGTCGTCGAGGACGTAGGCGCGGGTGTTCGCCACCGGGCGGCCCGCGGGCAGCGCCGACAGTACGGGTTCCCCGGGGGCGGCGCGGTGTTCGAGCCAGGGGCCGGCCGTCCCGGCGGCGCCGTGCCCGGTGACCACGGTGACGTCCGGGTGCAGCACACGCCACTTCAGCAGGTCTTCGTCGGCCGTCGGCGTCCCGGCCGACACCGCGAGGACCTCGGTGGGCCGCTGTCCGGCCGGCGGTTCGGTGGGTGTCGGCAGCAGGGACCGGGTGGTCACCAGCAGCCGGGCGGTGTCGGGCCCGGTGGGTGTGCGTACGTCCTCCGGGGCGCCGAGGCGCACGCTGCCGCCGGTGCACAGGGCCGCGAGCAGCGGGATGACGAGTGCTTCCACGGGGGCGCGGGTGTCGAGCTGTGCCGTGTCGCGGACCGCGGGGGTGGCGTGGGCGCGGTGCGCCGTCTGGGCGGCCAGTGTCCGGTGGTCGACGACCGCGGCGGTGCCGTCCGGTGCCGTGCCGTCGAGCACCAGGGCGGCCTGGGCGGGCAGCGGCGGCCGGTGCTCCGATCCCGCGGCTGCGACGGCTCCGTTGGGTGCGGCGGTCACCGGGTCGTCCAGCGGCACGGTCGGCACCGGGCCGTCGGCGGGCAGCCGTGCGGCCGTTTCGGTGGTGCAGACCAGGGCGGCGGGGCGGCTCTCGCGCAGCACGGTTTCGATGTCGCCGACCGGCCGGTTGGAGTCCACGGGGCGGCAGGCGGCGCCGGACTTCAGGACGCCGGTCAGGGCGACCACGAACGCGCTGGTGGCCGGTTCGGCCACGGCCACGACGTCTTCGGGGCCGACGCCCAGTTCGGCGAGCCTGCGGGCCAGCAGGCCGCTCGCGGTTTCCAGGTCGCTGTAGGTGAGCGCGCCGTTGGGGTCCATGGCGGCCACCGCGTCGGGTGTACGGGCCGCCTGCGCGGCCAGTCGCTCGACCACGGTGCCGTCCGGGACCTCGGCCGCCGTGTCGTCGAAGTCCGCCACCAGCCGGCGGAACTCGTCCTCGTCCAGCAGCACGTCCACCTGGCTCAGGGACAGCTCGGGGTCGGCCGCGAGCTGCTCCAGTACGCGCACCAGCCGGTCGGCGAACGCCTGCGCGGTGTCCTGGTCGAACAGGTCGGTGGCGTACGTGAGGTGGCCGTCCATGCCGTCCGGGGTGCCGTCGGCGCGCTGCCGCTCGGTCAGGCCGACCGACAGGTCCCGCTCGCCGGTCGCGCCGCCCACGCCGAGGCGGCCGGTGCGCAGGCCGGGCAGCTCCCACGGGTCCCACACCTCGGTCTTGCCCTCCTCGACCTCCAGGCCGACCTGGAAGACGGGGTGCCGGTCCACGGAGGGCGGCAGCGGCAGGGCGTCCACCACGCGCTCGAAGGGCACGTCCTGGTTGTTGACGGCCTCGCGGTGCGTCTGCTGGACCCGGCGCAGCAGTTCGAGGAAGCCGGGGTCGCCGGAGGTGTCCGTGCGCAGCGCCAGCGGGCCGTCGAAGGGACCGACCAGCCCTTCGAGTCCGTCCTCGTCCCGGCGCGCGCGGAGGGTGCCGAGGGTGATGTCGGTGCCCGCGCCGAGCCGGGTGAGCAGCAGGGCCAGTGCGGCCTGTACGACCATGAAGCCGGTGGCCTCGCGGGGTTCGGCCGCCTCCATCAGCCGGGCGTGCGCCGCGGCGTCCAGGCGCAGCGGAACGCGTTCGACGCGCCGGGAGGGCAGCGAGGGGCGCGGCCGGTCGGCGGGGAGTTCCAGTTCGTCGGCCACGTCGGCCAGGGCGTCCTGCCAGTACGTGAGCTGGTCGCTGACCAGGCTTTCGGGCTCGTCGGCGCCGCGAAGCAGCTCTTGCTCCCACCGGGCGTAGTCGGCGAACTGAAGCGGCAGCGGTGCGCGTTCGGGGGCGCGTCCTTCGCAGCGCGCGCCGTACGCGGCCGACAGGTCACGGAAGAGCGGGTCGAGGGACTGCTCGTCCGCGGCGATCCGGTGCACGGTGACCAGCAGGACGTGGTCGGTGTCCGACAGCGCGAACAGGTGCGGCGCCCAGGGCGCTTCCCGGGTCAGGTCGAAGGTGCGGGCGGCGCGCGCCGTCAGCAGGCCGGGCAGTTCGTCCTCGGTCGTCCCGGTCACCGTCAGGTCGGGGCGGGCGGCCGGGTCGGTGGCGGGCATGATGTGCTGGCGCAGCTCGTTGCGGGCGCCGGAGAAGGTCGTCCGCAGGATCTCGTGCCGGGCGGCGACGTCGCCCAGTGCCGCCTTCAGAGCCGTCCGGTCCAGCGCCCCCGTCAGGCGCAGCGCGGCGGAGAACTGGTGGGCCGGGCCGCTGTCGTGCAGCCGGGTCATCAGCCAGGTGCGGAGCTGGGCGACGGTCGCGGGCGCCTCGCCGTCGTGGCCGCCCGCGGTCAGCACCGGGCGGGCCTTCGTCGCCAGCGTACGGGCCACACCGGCCGCGGTCGGCGCGCTGAAGAACTGCCGCAGGTTCAGCGCCGCGTCGAACTCCTCGCGGATGCGCCCGATCAGGCGCATCGCCAGGCCGGATTCGCCGCCCAGGTCGAAGAAGTCGTCGTCGGCGCCGACCTGTTCGAGTTTGAGCACGTCGGCGAAGAGGCCGCAGAGGATCTCCTCGGTCTCGTTCTGTGGTGCCCGCCGCGCGACGCGTTCGGCGAAGTCGGGGGCGGGCAGGGCCTTGTGGTCGACCTTGCCGTTGGCGGTGACGGGCAGCGAGCCCGTCACGATCACCGCCGCCGGGACCATGTGGCCGGGCAGGATCTTCGCGGCGTGCGCGCGGACCTCGTCGCTGTCGACCTCCTGGCCGTCGGGGACGACATAGCCGACCAGCAGCCGTTCGCCGGGCCGGTCCTCGCGGGCCGCGACGACGGCCTGGCCGACCGCCGGGTGCGCGGCCAGGGCCGCCTCGACCTCGCCGAGCTCCACCCGGAACCCGCGGATCTTGACCTGGTCGTCGGCGCGGCCGACGAACAGCAGCTCGCCCGCCTCCGTCCAGCGCACCAGGTCCCCGGTGCGGTACATCCTCCCCCCGCCTTCGGCCGGGGGGACCCCCGTGCCGGGGGCGAACGGGCACGCGACGAAGCGTTCCGCGGTCAGCCCGGCGCGGCCCAGGTAGCCGCGGGCCAGGCCGGTGCCCGCCACGTACAGTTCGCCCGTGGTGCCCGCGGGCACGGGCTGGAGGAACGCGTCCAGGACGTAGACCTGCCGGTTGCCCAGCGGGCGGCCGATCGGCAGCGCCGCGGCCGGTTCGTCGTCCGGGCGGGTCAGGTGCCAGGTCGCGCACAGGGTGGTCTCGGTCGGCCCGTACAGGTGCCGTACGGCGGTGTCCGGGCACGCCGCGCGGACCCGGGCGACGGCCGCGGCGGGCACCACGTCGCCACCGGTCAGCACCTCGCGCAGGCCGTGCAGGCACTCCGGCGACTCCTCCGCCACGACGCGGAAGGTGCCGGCCGTCAGGTGCACCGCGCTCACCCCGGCGGTCACCGCGGCGCGGATGTCCTGCGCGTCCACCGCACCCGGCGCGGCGACCACCACGCGACCGCCCGACGCGAGCGGCACCCAGATCTCGAACAGGGAGGCGTCGAAGGCGTGCGGCGCGTGCATCAGCACCGCGTCGCGCGGGCCGACGGACCAGCCCAGGTCGCCGACCAGGCCCGCCACGCTCCCGTGCGGCACCGCGACCCCCTTGGGGACACCGGTCGAGCCCGAGGTGTACATCACGTACGCGAGGTCCTCCGCTGCCACGCGTACGGGAGCCAGGGCGTCGGCCGGGCACACCGCGACGGCGGCCCGGGTCCGGTTGTCGTCCAGCACGACGAGTTCCGTGGCGGCGTCGGCCGGCACCGCGTCGCGGGTGGCCTGTGTGCACACGACCGCCGAGGGGCCGGAGTCGGCCAGCAGGTACGCGACCCGCTCCGCCGGGTACCCGGGGTCCACCGGGACGTACGCGGCGCCGGTCTTCCACACCGCCAGCAGCGTCACGAGCAGGTCGGCGGAGCGTTCCATCAGCACCGCGACCCGGTCGCCACGTGCCACGCCCCGGCCGGCGAGGTAGGCCGCGAGCCGGTCCGACTCGCGGGCCAGTTCGGCGTAGGACAGCGAGCGCCGCGGGTCGCTGACCGCGACCGCGCCCGGCACCTGCGCCGCCTGCCCGGCGATCAGCTCCGGCACCGAGGTGCCGGGGGTCTTGGCGGCGGTGGCGTTCCAGCCCGCCAGCACCAGGTCGCGTTCCTGCTCCTCCAGGACGCCGACGCGGCCCACCGGCACCGAGGGGTCGGCGGCCAGCTGTGCCAGCACCCGCACGACCCGCTGCCCGATCAGCCGGGTCGCCTCCGCGTCGAACAGGTCGGGGCGGGAGGACAGCCGCAGGCTGATGCGGTCGCCGGGGAACACGCCGAGGGTGATCGGGTAGTGCGCCGCGTTGCGGGAGAGACCGGCGGGTTCCAGGGTGAGGGCCTGCGGGTCGTCCGGGCCCGCGGGCGGGCGCGGGAAGCTCTCGTAGACGACGAGGGTGTCGAAGGACGCGCCGGGGCCGGCGAGCTGCTGCACCTCGGAGAGGCCGAGGTGCTGGTGCGGGAGGAGCGCCGACTGGCGTTCCTGGAGCGCGGTGAGCATCTCAATGGCCGGCTGTCCGCCGTCGAGGCGGACGCGTACCGGCAGGGTGTTGATGAACAGGCCGACCATCGACTCGACGTGCGGCAGGTCGTGCGGGCGGCCCGCGACGGTGGCGCCGAAGACCACGTCGGTACGGCCGGCCAGCCGGGCGAGCACCAGGGCCCAGGCGCCCTGGAAGAGGGTGTTGAGGGTCAGCCCGTGGCGTCGGGCGAGCTCGACGAGGTCCCGGGAGGGGCCTTCCGGTATGTCGATCAGGACGTCCTCGGGCACCAGGCCGGCCCGGGTCCGGTCCGCCGGGACGACCAGCGTCGGTTCCTCGGCGCCGGCCAGTTCGGCGCGCCAGGCCTCGCGGGCGGCGTCCTTGTCCTGCCGGTTCAGCCAGGCCAGGTAGGAGCGGTAGGAGGCGGTCGGCGGGAGCGCGGCGCCGTCGCCGCCCGCCGCGTACGCCGCGGACAGCTCGGCGAGGACGATCGGCATCGACCAGCCGTCCATGAGGATGTGGTGGCTGGTGACGACCATCCGGTGCCGGCCGGCGCCGAGGCGGATCAGCAGGACGCGCACCAGCGGGGCGCTCGCCAGGTCGAAGCGTCGGGCGCGCTCGTCCGCGGCCAGCCGTTCCGCACCGGCCTCGGCGTCGTCCGGCGCGAGGTGGGAGAGGTCGCTCTCCTGCCAGGGCAGTTCCACCTCGCGGGCGATGACCTGCACCATGCGGGCCCCGCTGACCCGGCGGAAGCAGGCCCGCAGGGCGGCGTGCCGGGCGATGAGGGTCTGCCATGCCGCGCGCAGCCGGCCCGCGTCCAAGGGACCTTCGACGGCGTGTGCGGACTGCACCGTGTAGACGTCCGGCCCCTCCTCGTCAAAGGTGGCGTGGAAGAGCAGCCCCTCCTGCAGTGGTGACAGCGGCCACACGTCCTCGACCATGGATCGGGTCATCGCTTTCTCCTCACAACGCCTCGTCGTGCTCGGTCGCTATCGCTTGTCGTCGGTGAATCCGGCTTCCAGTTCGTCGATCTGCCCCTGGGCGAGATCGAGGAGGCCGAAGTCGGAGGGGGTGTGACCGCCCGCGGCGGGATCGGTGGTGTGCGCGGCCAGGCCGGCCAGCAGGTCCAGCCACGCCCGGCCGGTGCGTTCGGCCGCCGCCGCGTCCGCGGCGTGGGCGGGCCCGCCGAGCGTGAGGGTCAGTTCCGGCTCGTCCGGGGTGCCCCGGACGACCGCGCCCGCCTCCAGGGCGCGGGTGGCGGGCCGCGCCGGCCGGGACGCGCCGTCGGCTGCCGTGGGGCCGGCCGGCTGCCAGGGCGCGTCCGCCGGTCCGGTGCGGGACCGGTCCCGGTGGGTGAAGGAGAGGCGCGGTTCCGGCAGGCCGGCCGGGTCCGCACCGGCCCCGGGGTCGGCACGCAGTTGTTCCTTGACGGCCTTCAACAACGTACCGGCCGCCGGCCCGCCTGCCCAAGCGCCGTCCAAATCGGCGCCGGACAGGTCCAGTCGCACGGTGCGGGTGAGCGTGAACCGGCCCACGGTACGGGCCAGTTCGGAGCTCTCCGTAGCCGCCAGCAGCTGTCCGCTGTAAGGATGCGTCTGCCTGCCGTCCGTCTCGACGTCCACCAGGACGCCCGCCCCGGGGTCCAGGCGCGTGATCGCGCCCGCCAGGGCGGCGAGCAGCACCTCGTGGGCCTCGCAGTGGTAGAGGTGCAGGGTCCGGTGCAGCAGGGTGGCGGCCGTGTCGCGCGGTACGGTCCACGACCGGTGGTGTCCGGGAGCGGAGGTGTCGGGTTCCGTATGCGGCCGGGCGGCGGCCGGGCTCTCCTCGTCCGCCGGGGTGCCCAGTTCGGCGGCCCACCGCCGGAAGGACGTGCCGACCGGCGCGAGTTCCGGTACGGCACCCGCTGCCACGGCCGCGCAGGCCGCCGCGAGGTCGGTGACGACGATGTGCCAGGACGGCTCGTCCACGACGAGGTGGTGGGCCACGAGGGCCAGGCGTCCGGTGCGTCCGGCTCCGGTGTCCAGCCACACCGCCCGGAGCGCGGGCCCCGTCGCGGGGTCCAGCCGCTCCGCCGCCTCGCGGGCGGCCCGGTCCGCGACGGCGTCCAGGTCGCCGTCGGGGATGCGGGTGCCGTCGATACGGGTGACCACCGAGGCGGCGTCCACCGTGCCGCGTTCGCCGGCCACCAGCACCGGCTGCCCGTCCTCGCCCGGCTCCACCCGGGCCCGCAGCATGTCGTGCGTGTCGAGTACGGCGGCGAGTCCGCCCGTCAGCGTGTGCGCCTCCAGCCCGGCCGGCGCGGTCACGACGATCCGCTCCGCGAGGCCCCGGCCGAAGGCGCTTCCGCCCGGCGCCCGCATCGCGGGGGTGGGGGCGACCGGGCCCGTACCGACGTTCCCGGCCGCTCGGGCGCGGTCCGCCGCCCCGGCCGATTCCACGGCCTCCGCGAGGCGTTCGGGGGTCGGCTGCTCGAAGACCTGGCGCGGTGTCAGGGTCAGTCCGGCGCGGCGGGCCCGGGAGGCCAGCTGCATCGACATGACGGAGTCGCCGCCGACGTGGAAGAAGTTGTCGTCGATGCCCACCCGTTCGAGGCCCAGGACCTCGGCGAACAGGGTGCACAGGGTCTCCTCCACCGGGGTGCGCGGCGCGCGTCCGGACACCTGCCCGGCGAAGTCCGGGGCGGGCAGGGCCCGGCGGTCGATCTTCCCGTTCGGGGTGAGCGGCAGCCGGTCCAGCGGCACCAGGGCCGCGGGGACCATGTACTCCGGCAGGCGTTCCGCGACGTGCGTGCGCAGGGCGGCCAGCAGCGCCCCCGTGTCGCGGCCCGCGGCCGGCGCGTTGGTCCACGCCGTCAGCGGCGCCGCCGGGTCCGCCGGCCCGCCCGTCGGCACGTACGTGTCCACCGGCGCGCTGCCGTCGGCCAGTTCGGAGCGGACGAACGCCAGGTCCAGTGCCTCCGGTGTACCGGCGGACCAGGTGGCGGCCACCCAGTAGCCCAGGCTCTCCCCCAGCTCGTGGAACGCCTCGACGTCCGGGGTGTCGGCGCCGGGCACGCGGGTGCGGGCGGTACCGCCGCCGGCCGGCAGCGCGGCCGGGTCCCCGCCGTCCTGGACGACGCGGGCGAGCGCCGCTTCGTACGTCACCCGGGTGTTGGGCACGCCGGTGACGCGCAGCCGGTCCGGCCGCTCGCCGTCCAGGTGGCGCCGGAGCGCGGCGAGGCCGCCGTCGCGGCCCGTCCAGGCCCGTTCGGGCGCGCCGTCGAGGGAGAGCACGGCGGCTCCCCGCTTGTGCAGCGTCACGTCGTAGCGGTACCGGGTCAGTTCGTTGTGGTGGTGTCCCCGCTTGAGCCGGATGTCCACCCCGGCGGCGTCCGGCAGCCGGTCGAGCAGTGCCGTGAAGAACTCGGGGTCGACCAGGAGTTCCTTCTCCAGTACGACGCTGCGCTCGACGGCCCGCCGCAGCGCGGCCACGTCGCCGTCGTCCGTCGCGCGGCCCGCGTGCACGGCGGTGGCCAGGGCCCGCAGCAGCCGTACGTTGCGTACGTCGCCGACGAACAGCGCGCCGCCGGGCGCCAGCAGCCGCAGGGCCTGTTCCACGACCTCCTGGAGGTATCCGGCGTTGGGGAAGTACTGCGCGACGGAGTTGAGCACGATCGTGTCGAAGTACCCGGCGGGCAGGCCGTCGGCCTCGTGGGCCGCCTGGGTGCGCAGTTCGACCCGTCCGGCCAGCGCAGGGTCGCGGTCCACGTGCCGCCGCAGTTCCCCGATCGCCGAGGCGGAGAAGTCGGTGCCCCAGTACGTCTCGCAGTCCGGGGCGAGCCGGGACAGCAGCAGGCCGGTGCCCACGCCGAGTTCCAGCACCCGGCGCGGCCGCAGGGCGCGGATGCGTTCGACGGTCCGCGCCCGCCATTCGCGCATCTGCTCCAGCGGGATCGGCTGCCCGTCGTAACTGCTGTTCCATCCGGCGAAGTTCTCGCCGAGGACGTCGGACTCCGGGTTGGCGTGCAGGGTGTCGTACAGGTCCTGCCACTCCTCGACCTGCTCGTGTTCGAGCTGCTCGTCCCGGGTCCCGGCGGCCGTGTCCGCGACGACGTAGCCGACCAGGCGGCGTTCGCCGGGCCGGTCCTCGCGGGCCACCACGACGGCCTGTCCGACGGCCGGGTGGGTGGCGAGCGCGGCCTCGATCTCGCCCGGCTCGACGCGGTATCCGCGCACCTTGACCTGGGCGTCGGCGCGGCCGACGAAGACCAGCTCGCCGTCCGGGGTCCAGCGCGCCAGGTCGCCGGTGCGGTACATCCTCTCGCCGGGCGCGAACGGGCAGGCCACGAAGCGTTCGCCGGTCAGGCTCGGCCGGCCAAGGTAGCCGCGGGCGAGGTTCGCGCCGGTGACGTACAGCTCCCCGGCGACGTCCGGCGGGACCGGCTGGAGGAAGGCGTCGAGCACATACGCGCGGGAGTTGGCGATGGGGCGTCCGATCGGTACGGCCCCGGCGTCCGGGGTCAGCGGCGCGCTCATCGTGGCGCACACCGTCGTCTCGGTCGGCCCGTACGCGTTGACCATCCGGCGGGTCCCGGCCCAGCGGGCGGGCAGGCCCGGCGGGCACGCCTCGCCCGCCACGGTCAGCGTCTCCAGGGACGCGGGCAGTTCCTCGGCGACCGCGAGCACGCTCGGCGGGACCGTGGCGTGGGTGATGTCCCACCGGCGCAGCGCGGCGCCCAGCGGCGCGCGGGGCGGCAGGGCGTCCGGGCCGGGGACGACCGAGGCGGCGCCGGAGAGCAGGGCCATGCACAGTTCGGAGACCGCGGCGTCGAAGCTCAGCGACGCCATCTGCAGGACCCGGGAGTCGGGTGTCACCGCGAACCGCTCGATCTGTGCGCGCGCCAGGTTGCCCAGGCCGGCGTGCGGGACGACGACGCCTTTGGGACGTCCGGTGGAGCCGGAGGTGTAGGTGACGTAGGCGGGGTGGGCCGGGCGCAGCGGCGCGGTGCGCTCGTCGTCGGTCACCGGCTCTCCCGGCCGGGCGGCGACGGCTGCCGCCACGGCCTCGTCGTCCAGGACCACCACGCGTCCGCCGAATCCGTCCGGTACGACGTGCCGGGTCTGCGTGGTGCACAGCAGCACCGGCGGTCCGGCGTCCGCGAGGACGTACGCGACGCGCTCCGCCGGATGGGCGGGGTCGATCGGTACGAACGCGCCGCCCGCCATCGACACGGCGAGCACGGCGGTGACCATCGCCGCCGACCGCTGTACGGCCACCGCGACGCGCTGTTCCGGCCCGACGCCGAGCCCGGTCAGGTGGCGGGCCAGCCGCCCGGCCTCCTGTTCCAGTTCGCGGTAGGTCAGGGTGCGGTCGTCGGTCACCAGGGCCGTCGCGTCCGGGGACTGCCGGGCCTGGCGGGCGAACAGCTCGGGCAGCGTGGCGGCGGGGGCAGGTGCAGCCGTCCGGTTCCACCGCGTCTCGACCAGTTCGCGTTCGTCCTCGCCCAGCAGGCGGATTCGGCCCACCGGCGTACGCGGTTCCGCGACGACCTGTTCCAGGGCCCGGACCAGCGCGGCCTGCATCCGCTCGGCGCGGGCGCGCGAGAAGACGTCCGGCCGGTAGATGAAGTCGCCCTGGGCGCGTTCGCCGGGGGCCACGATCCAGGTGAGCGGGTAGTGGCCGCGGTCCTCGGGGATGCCGGCCGGGCGTACGGCGAGGGCGTCCGGGTCGGCCGGTGTCCCGGGCGGCTGGGGGTAGTTCTCGTAGACCACCAGCGTGTCGAAGGTCGCGCCGGGGCCTGCGAGGTGCTGGATCTCCGGCAGCCCGACGTGCTGGTGGGCCATCAGCGCGCTGCGGCGCTGCTGAAGGTCGGTGAGCAGGTCCACGACCGGCTGCGCGCCGTCCAGGTGGACCCGTACCGGCAGGGTGTTGATGAACAGGCCGATCATCGACTCGACGCCCGGCAGCTCCGGCGGCCGGCCGGCGACGGTGGTGCCGAAGACCACGTCGTCGCGGCCGGTCAGCCGGGCCAGCAGCAGGGCCCACATGCCTTGCAGCACGGTGTTCGTCGTCAGGCCGAGCCCGCGGGTCAGTTCCGTCAGGCCGCGCGTGAGTTCGTCGCTCAGCTCGAAGCGGATGCGCTCCGGCACCGCGGGCGCCCGGACCAGTTCGGCGGGCACCACGCTGGTCGGCTCGTCCACCCCGGCGAGTTCCGCCCGCCACGCGGCGCGCGCGGCCTCCTTGTCCTGGCGGTCGAGCCAGGACAGGTATTCGCGGTAGGAGGTGGCGGGCGGCAGCGTGCGGTCGTGGCCGCCCGCCGCGTACACCGACGCCATCTCGTCGATCAGCACCGGCAGGGACCAGCCGTCCTTGACGATGTGGTGGCTGGTCAGGACCAGCATGTGCCGCCGTTCGCCGAGCCGGACCAGCAGCAGCCGCAGCAGCGGCGGCACCGTCAGGTCCAGACGGTGTTCGCGGTCGCCGTCGGCCAGTGCCTGGAGTGCGGCCGGTACGTCGTCGTCGGCCAGTCCTGACAGGTCCGCCTCGCGCCACGGCAGGGGTACGTCCCTGGCGATGACCTGTACGGTTTCGCCCGTCGCGCGCGGGTGGAAGCCGGCCCGCAGGGAGGGATGCCGTACCAGCAGCGTCTCCCATGTGGCCCGCAGGCGGGCGACGTCGAGCGGACCGGCCAGTTCCATCATCCGCTGGCCCTCGTAGATGTCCGGGCCGTCCTCGTCGAAAGCCGCGTGGAACAGCAGCCCTTCCTGGAGGGGCGACAGCGGCCAGATGTCCGCCAGGGACGGCACGGCGGCCTCCAGTTCCTCCACGGCCTCCTGGGTCAGCTCCAGGAGGGGGAAGTCGGAGGGCGTGTGCCCCCCCGCGCCGGGACGGTCGGTGTGCGCGGCCAGGCCGGCGAGCGCCGCCAGCCAGTCCTGCCCGATCCGCTGCACCGCGGCCTCGTCCAGGAGGCCGCCGGGCCCGCTGAGGGTGAGGGTGAGTGCGGGCCCGTCGGGGCCGTCCTGGACCACCGCGCCCGCTTCGAGGGCGTGCCGGGCGGGCATGTCCTCGTCCACGGAGCCGCCGAGCGCCGACTCCCCGGCCATCTCCCAGGGCGCCACCGTCTCCGGTGCGGCTCCGGCGGTGAACCGGCCGAGGTAGTTGAACGCGATCTGCGGGGCCGGGAGCGCGGCCAGCTCAGGGCCCGTCTCCGGGTTGAGGTGGCGCAGCAGCTCGTGCCCGAGGCCGTCGCCGGGTATCGCGCGTGCCTGTTCCTTGACGGTCTTGAGCAGCGCTCCGGCCGCGGGCCCGCCCGCCATGGCCTGGGCCAGGTCGAGTCCGGCCAGGCGCAGCCGCAGCGGGTGCGTGCTGGTGAACCAGCCGACCGTACGGGAGAGGTCGGCGCCCGCGACCGGTTCGCGCCCGTGCCCTTCGATGTCCACGAGGACCCCGGCGCCGGTGTCCTGGCCGCGTTCCTCCTGCCGCCGGGTCACGGCGGCGGCCAGCGCGGCCAGCAGCACGTCGTGGACGCCGCAGTGGAAGGCGGCCGGTGTCCGGGCCGCGAGTACGGCGGCCGTGGGCCGGGGCGCGGTCCAGGTGAGGCGGCTTACGGTCGCCGCGGTGTCCCGCGCCGGGTCGAGGGCCCGCTCGCCCACCAGCGGGTCGGGGCCGTCGAGCAGCGCGGTCCAGTGGTCCAGTTCCGCGGTGCGGGCGGGGTCGGCGGCCTGTGCGGCCAGCAGGTCCGACCACTGTTTGAAGGAGGTCGCGACCGGGTCGGGTTCCGGTTCGCGGCCCGCCGCCACGGCTTCGCAGGCGGCTTGCAGGTCCGGGACGAGGATGCGCCAGGAGACGCCGTCGACGGCCAGGTGGTGGACGGCGAGCACCAGCCGGCCGGTCCGCGTGGGACCGGCGTCCAGCCAGACGGCCCGGACCAGGACGCCGTCGGCGGGCGACAGGCGCCGCACCGCCTCGCGTGCGGCGCCGTCCGCGAGCCCGTCCAGGCCGTCGTCCGGTATGTGTGCGGCGTCGACGCGGCCGACCAGCGGCGTCGCGTCCACCGTGCCGCGCGCGGACACGCGCAGCGCCGGTTCCGGGCCGTCCGTCACGCGGGCCCGCAGCATGTCGTGCGTGTCCAGTACGGCGGCCAGCCCGGCGGCCAGCACGTCCTGGCCCAGCCCGGCCGGGGCGCCGAGAACCGCCCACTGCGCGAACTCGCCGCGCGTCGCGGCCGGTACGCCGAGGGCCCGTACGACCGGGGCCCAGGCGACCTCGCCCGCCCCGTCGTCGGCCGTGTCCGGCGCGGAGCCGGAGCCGTCGCCGTCCTCGGCGGTCTCCGCCACCTCGGCCAGCCGTTCGGGGGTCTTCTCCTCGAAGACCTGCCAGGGCGTGACCACCACTTTGGCGCGCCGGGCGCGGGAGACCAGTTGCAGCGACATGATCGAGTCGCCGCCCAGCTCGAAGAAGCTGTCCCCGACGCCGACCTGGTCCAGGCCCAGCACCTCGGCGAACAGCGCGCACAGGATCTCCTCGGTCCCGGTGCGCGGCGCCCGCCCGGAGGCGCGCGCGGCGAAGTCGGGCGCGGGCAGCGCGGCCCGGTCGACCTTGCCGTTCGCGGTCACCGGGAGCCGGTCGAGCACCACCACGGCGGCCGGGACCAGGTATTCGGGCAGCAGCGTGGCCACGTGCCCGCGGACGGCTTCCGCGTCCACGGGTGTCCCGTCCGGCACGACGTACCCGATCAGGCGCCGTTCGCCGGGCCGGTCCTCGCGGGCGGCCACGACGGCCTGGGCGACCGCCGGGTGTCCGGCCAGCGCCGCTTCCACCTCGCCCGGCTCCACCCGGTAGCCGCGCACCTTGACCTGCGTGTCCGTCCGCCCGGCGAAGACCAGTTCGCCGTCGTACGTCCAGCGGGCGCGGTCGCCCGTGCGGTACATCCTCCCCCGGCCTTCGGCCGGGGGGACCCCCATGCCGGGCGGGAACGGGCAGGCGACGAACCGTTCGGCCGTCGCACCGGGGCGGTCGAGGTAGCCGCGGGCCAGGCCCGCCCCGGCGAGGTACAGCTCGCCGTCCACACCCGGCGGTACGGGCCGGAGGAACGCGTCGAGCACGTACGCCCGCCGGTCGGGCAGTGGGCGCCCGATCGGCAGCACGTCGTCCGTGACGGGCTCGCCGGGCCGCAGCCGGTGCCAGGTGGCGCACAAGGTGGTCTCGGTGGGCCCGTACAGGTGGCGTACGGCGGTGTCCGGGCAGGCCGCGCGCACCCGCGCGACGGATGCCGCCGGGACCACGTCGCCGCCGGTCAGCACCTCGCGCAGGCCCGCGAAGCAGTCCGGCGCCTCCTCCGCGACGACGCGGAACAGGCCCGCCGTGAGGTGCACGGCCGTCACGCCCGCCGCCACCGCCTCGCGGACGCGCCGGGCGTCGACGGTGCCGGGGGCGGCGGCCACCACGCGGGCGCCCGTGGCCAGCGGCGCCCAGATCTCGTACAGGGAGGCGTCGAAGACGTGCGGGGCGTGCATGAGCACCGCGTCGTCCGGGCCGAGCGACCAGCCCGGCTCCCCTGCCAGGGCCGCCACGCCGCCGTGCGGCACGGCCACGCCCTTCGGCACACCGGTCGAGCCGGAGGTGTACATCACGTACGCCAGGTCCTCGGCGGACACCGCCTGCCGCGGCGCCCCGGCCGGGCACGCCGCCACGGCCGTCCGCACCTGGGGGTCGTCCAGCACGACCACCCGCCCGGCCGCATCCGCCGGAACCGCCGACCGCGTTGCCTCGGTGCACAGCACAACCGCCGGCCCGCAGTCGCCCAGCATGAACGCCACCCGCTCCGCCGGATACCCGGCATCCACAGGCACGTACGCAGCCCCCGCCTTCCACACACCCAGCAGCGCCACAACCAGCTCCGCCGACCGCTCCAACACCACCGCGACCCGCTCACCACGCCCCACACCCAGACCGCCCAGATACACAGCAAGACGATCCGACTCCCTGTCCAACTCCCCATATTGAACAGTTCGCCACCCGTCCACGACCGCCACCGCATCCGGCGCCGACACCACCCGCCGCGCGAACTGCTCCGGCACCGAGGCGGCGGACGGCTCCCCGGCCGTCACGGGGTTCCACCGCTCCACGGCCCGTTCGTGTTCGGGCGCGTTCAGCACGTCGATCCGGCCGACGGGGGCCCGCGGGTCCGCGACGACCTGTTCCAGTACGCGCACGACGCGCTCCCCGAGCTGCCGGGCCTCGCGCCGGTCGAACAGGTCCGGGCGGTACGTCACGTAGATCCGGAGCCGGTCGCCGGGGACGACCCCCACGGCCAGCGGGTAGTGGGTGCCTGCCACCAGATTCGCCTGACGGATCGTCACCTCGCCGCCCGCTCGCATGGAGCCGGACAGGGAGGCGGTGGTCCGCGGGTAGTTCTCGAACATCAGCATGGTGTCGAAGACCGCCCCGGGCCCGGCCAGGCCCTGCACCTCCGGCAGCCCGAGGTGCTGGTGGGCCAGCAGCGCGGACTGGCGCTCCTGGAGGCCGGTGAGCATCCGCAGGACCGGCTGCCCGCCGTCGAGCCGTACCCGTACCGGCTGGGTGTTGATGAACAGGCCCACCATCGACTCGACACCGGGCAGCTCCGGCGGCCGGCCGGACACGGTGCCGCCGAACACCACGTCGGTACGCCCGGCCAGGCGCGCCAGCACCATCGCCCAGGCGCCCTGCACCACGGTGTTGACGGTCAGGCCGTGGCGCCGGGCCAGCGCGGTCAGGGCCCGGGTGCCCTCCTCGGACAGTTCGGCGGCGCCGGTCTCGGGCTCCGCGGGTGCCCGGCCCTGGTCGGAGCGGGCCACCAGGGTGGATTCCTCGGCACCGGCGAGTTCCGCCTGCCAGGCGGCCCGTGCGGCGTCCCTGTCCTGCTCGCCCAGCCACGCCAGGTACGCGCCGTAGGAGACGCTCCGTTCCAGGGCCGCGCCGTCGCCGCCGGCCGCATAGGCCGCGCCGAGCTCGTCGAGGACGACCGGCATCGACCAGCCGTCCAGCAGGATGTGGTGGCTGGTCACCACCAGGAAGTGGCGGTCCGGTGCCAGGCGTACGAGCAGCAGCCGCAGCAGCGGTGCCGCCGCGAGGTCGAAGCGCCGGGCCCGCTCGTTGCCGGCCAGCCGCTCCAGCGCGGTCTGCCGCTCGGGCTCCGGCAGTGCCGACACGTCCGCCTCGCCCCAGGGCAGGTCCACTTCGCGGGCGACCACCTGCACGGTGTCGCCGGACTCCCGCTGGTGGAAGCTCGCCCGCAGTGCGTCGTGCCGGGCCAGCAGTGTCTGCCACGACGCGCGCAGCCGGGCGGCGTCGAGCGGCCCGTCCAGTTCCAGCAGCCGCTGGGTCTCGTAGACGTCCGGGCCCTCCTCGTCGAAGGCGGCGTGGAAGAGCAGCCCTTCCTGGAGGGGCGACAGCGGCCAGATGTCCGCCAGGGACGGCACGGCGGCCTCCAGGGCCTCCACGCTCTCCTGGGTGATGTCCAGCAGCGGGAAGTCGCCGGGGGTGTGTCCGCCCGCGCCGGGACTGTCGGCGTGCGCGGCCAGGCCGCCGAGGACGTCCAGCCAGGCCTGGCCGAGGCCCGCCACCGCGGTCTCGTCGAGGAGCGCGGCGGGCCAGCTCAGCGCGAGGTCCAGTTCCGGTCCGTCCGGGGTGTCGCGGACGACGGCGCTCGCCTCCAGGGCGTGCTGGACGGGCAGGTCCGGGGCTGCCGTGCCGCCGATCGCGGTGGCGCCGGCCGTCTGCCACGGGGCGACGGAGCCGTCGTCGGCGCCCGCGGCGAAGCGGCCGAGGTAGTTGAAGCCGAGCTGCGGGGCCGGGAAGGCGGCCAGCGCGGGGCCCGTGACCGGGTTGAGGTGGCGCAGCAGGGCGTGGCCGAGGCCGTCGCCGGGTATCGCGCGTGCCTGTTCCTTGACGGTCTTGAGCAGCACGCCGGCGGCGGGTCCGCCGGTGAGCGCCTGCGGCAGGTCGATGCCGGAGAGGTCCAGGCGGACGGGGTGGACGCTGGTGAACCAGCCCACCGTGCGGGACAGGTCCGTGCCGTCGAGCGGTTCGCGACCGTGCCCTTCGACATCCACCAGGAGTCCGTCGCCGGTGCCGGATTCCGTGCCGGTGTGCGGCCACCGGTGCGCGACCGCGCCCGCGAGCGAGGCCAGCAGCACGTCGTGCGCTCCGCAGTGGAACGCTCCGGGCGCGCGGTTCAGTACGGCGGCGGCCGTTTCGCCGGTCAGCGTCCACGAGCGGCGGCGCAAAGTGTCCGCGGTGTCCGTGTCCGGGTCGGGGGCGCGGGTGCTGAGCAGGGGGTTCGCGGTGTCGAGCAGGGCGGCCCAGTCCGCGAGTTCGGCCGTACGGGTCTCGTCGGCCGCCTGAACGGTGAGGAGTTCGGACCAGCGGCGGAAGGACGTGCCGACGGGGTCGAGTTCGGGCGCCTGTCCTGCCGCCACGGCTTCGCAGGCGGCCCGGAGGTCGGGCGCGAGGATGCGCCAGGACACGCCGTCCACGACCAGGTGGTGCGCGACCAGGGCCAGCCGCCCGGTGCGCCGCGGCCCGGCGTCCACCCATACCGCCCGGACCATGGTGCCCGCGGCCGGGTCGAGCCGGGCGGCGGCCTCGTGGGCCGCGTCCTCCGCGATGCCGTCCAGGGCGGCGGCCGGTGCGTCCGTGGCGTCGATACGGGTGACGAGCGCGGCGGCGTCGACCGTTCCGACGCCGGGCACGTGCAGCGTGGGCTCATCGCCGGGCCGCGCTTGTGCCCGCAGTACGGCGTGGGTGTCCAGGACGGCGGCCAGCCCGGCGGCCAGTGTGTCCTGTCCCAGTCCGGCCGGCGCCCCCATGATCATCCACTGGGCGAAGCCGGGGCGGGCGGCGCGCTCTCCCAGCGCCCGCATCACGGGCGTCCAGGGTATGTCGCCGTCGCCCGGGTCGGGCGCCGCGCGGTCCGCGGTGCCGGTACGGGCCGCCACCGCCGCCAGCCGCCCGGGGGTCCCGAGGTCGAAGACCTGACGAGGCGTCAGAATCAGTCCGGCGCGGCGGGCCCGCGACACCAGCTGCATCGAGCCGATCGAGTCGCCGCCCAGGGCGAAGAAGTTGTCGTCGGTCCCCACCCGTTCCAGGCCGAGCACCTCGGCGAACAGGCCGCACAGGATCTCCTCGGCGCCGGTGCGCGGCGCCCGCCCGGACACCCGTCCCGCGAAGTCGGGGGCGGGCAGCGCCACACGGTCCACCTTGCCGTTGGCCGTCACGGGCAGGGACGGCAGCACCAGTACGGCCGCGGGGACCATGTAGTCCGGCAGCACCTTGGCGACGTGTTCGCGGATCTGGTCCGCTGCCGCCTCCTGCCCGTCGGGCACCACGTAGCCCACCAGGCGGCGTTCGCCGGGGCCGTCCGCGCGGGCCACGACCACGGCCTGGCCGACCGCCGGGTGCGCGGTCAGCGCCGCCTCCACCTCGCCCAGCTCGACCCGGAACCCGCGCACCTTGACCTGCGCGTCCGCCCGCCCGACGAAGACCAGTTCACCCTCGGGCGACCAGCGCGCCAGGTCGCCGGTCCGGTACATCCTCCCGCCCGCGGCGAACGGGCACGCCACGAAGCGCTCGGCGCTGAGCCCCGCGCGCCGCCAATAGCCCTGTGCCAGCCCGGTACCGGCGACGTACAGTTCGCCGACGACGTCCGGGGGTACGGGGTGCAGGAACGCGTCCAGGACGTACACCTGCCGGTTGTCCAGCGGGCGGCCCACCGGCAGTTCGGGGCCCGCCGCGTCGCCGGGCCGCAGGTGGTGCCAGGTGGCGCACAGGGTGACCTCGGTGGGCCCGTACAGATGCCGTACGGACACCTCCGGGCACGCCTCGCGCACGCGCGCGACGGACGCGGCCGGGACCACGTCACCGCCGGTCAGCACCTCGCGCAGGCCCGCGAAGCACCCCGGGTCCTCTTCCGCGACCACCCGGAACAGACCGGCCGTGACGTGCGCCGCCGACACCCCGCCCGCCACGGCCTCACGGATGCGCTGCGCGTCCACCGCGCCCGGCCGTGCCACCTCGACCCGGCCGCCGGAGACCAGCGGCACCCAGATCTCGAACAGCGACACGTCGAAGGCGTGCGGGGCGTGCATCAGCACCGTGTCGTCCGGACCGGCGGACCAGCCGCGCCCGCCCGTCAGCGCCGCCACGCTGCCGTGCGGCACGGCCACGCCCTTCGGCACACCGGTGGAACCGGAGGTGTACATGACGTACGCCAGGTCGTGGGCCGTCGGCAGCGCCCGGGGAGCCGGGGCCCGGTACGCGGCGGCCTCCGGCGCGTCCAGCACGACCAGCCGCCCGTCCGTGTCCACCGGAACCGCCGAGCGCGTCGCCTCCGCGCACACCACGGCCGCCGGTCCGGAGTCGGCCAGCATGAACGCGATCCGCTCCGCCGGATACCCCGCGTCCACCGGCACGTACGCCGCACCGGCCCGCCACACCGCCAGCAGCGCCACCACCAGGTCGGCCGACCGCTCCAGCACGACGGCGACGCGGTCGCCGCGCCCCACGCCCAGGCCGTTCAGGTACGCGGCCAGCCGGCCCGATTCCGCGTCCAGTTCGCGGTACGTCAGCGTCCGCCGCCCGTCCGCGACGGCCACGGCGTCCGGTGCCTCCGTCACCCGCGCCGCGAACAGCTCCGGCACCGACGGCCCCGCCGTCTCCGCCGCCGTCGCGTTCCACCCGTCCACGACCAGGTGCCGTTCGTCCGCCCCCAGCACCCCGATCCGGCCCACCGGCGCCGACGGGTCCGCCACCGCCTGTTCCAGCACCCGCACCAGCCTGGCGAACACGGCCTCGGCGGTGCGGCGGTCGAACAGGTCCGGCCGGAAGTCCAGCTTGCAGAGCATCCGCCCGCCCGGCACGACGACCAGCGTGAAGGGGTAGTGGGAGGTCTCCCGCCCTTCGAGGAAGCGGAGGGCGAAGGCACCGGGCCCGGTGGCGCCGGCGGGCGCGGCGGGGTAGTTCTCGAAGACCACCAGCGTGTCGAAGACCGCTCCGGGCCCGGCCAGCTTCTGGATCTCCGCCAGGCCCAGGTGCTGGTGGGACATGAGCGCGGTCTGCCGCTCCTGGATGCCGGCGAGGAGCCGGTGCAGCGGCTGCCCGCCGTCGAGCGGGACGCGGACCGGCAGCGTGTTGATGAACAGGCCCACCATCGACTCGACACCGGGCAGCGCGTCGGGGCGGCCCGCCACCGTGGCGCCGAACACCACGTCGTCGCGCCCGGCCAGCCGCGCCAGGAGCAGCGCCCAGGCGCCCTGGATCACGGTGTTCACCGTCAGCTTGTGGGCGCGGGCCAGCTCCACCAGGCCGCGCGTCAGGTCCTCGGGAAGCTCGCTGATCAGGCTCTCCGGGACGACGGGCAGCCGGGCCGGGTCGGCCGGGGCCACGAGGGTCGGCTCGTCGTTGCCGGCCAGCTCCGCCCGCCACGCCTGCCGGGCGGCGTCCTTGTCCTGCCGGTTCAGCCAGGCCAGGTAGTCGCGGTAGCGGGCCGCCCGGGGCAGCCCGCCGGCGTCGCCGTCCGCCGCGTACACCGTGGTCAGCTCGTTGAGCAGGACCGGCATCGACCAGCCGTCCATCAGGACGTGGTGGGAGGTGATGACCAGCCGGTGCCGCTCGGTGCCGAGGCGGATCAGCAGCAGACGCAGCAGGGGCGGTACCGCCGGGTCGAAGCGCTCGGCCCGCTCCCGTGCGGCCAGCCGTTCGGCCTCGGCGTCCGCCTCGGCCCCGCCCAGGCCCGACACGTCGGCCTCCCGCCACGGCAGTTCCACCTCGCGCGCGACGACCTGCACCGCGTCGCCCGACCTGCGCCGTCGGAAGCCCGCCCGCAGCACCGGATGCCGGGCGACCAGCGCCTCCCAGGAGGCGCGCAGCCGGTCCGCGTCCAGCGGGCCGTCCAGGGCCAGTGTCCGCTGCCCCTGGTAGACGTCCGGGCCCTCCTCGTCGAAGGCGGCGTGGAACAGCAGCCCTTCCTGCAACGGCGAGAGCGGCCACACGTCCTCGACAAGAGATCGGGTCATCGCTTACTCCTCCAAACGACGTGCGTTCCAGCGGATCACGAGGTGCGCACTACGGCTCGGGCTTCGGTGCGGGCCGCATACGGACTTGCCTGCGGACCGCTCGCGGCTTACGGGGTGTCGTCGGCGAAACCTGCTTCGAACTCCTCGACCTCGTCCTGGCCGAGGTCCAGCAGAGGGAAGTCGGACGCGGTGTGCCCGCCGGCGGCGGGGTCGGCGGTGTGGGCCGCCAGGCCGTCCAGCAGGTCCAGCCAGCGCCGGCCCAGCCGCTCGACGGCGGTGTCCTGCCAGAGGGCGGCGGGTCCGCCGAGCACGAGGGCCAGTTCCGGTCCGTCCGGGGTGTCCTGGACGTACGCCCCTGCCTCCAGGGCGTGCGGGGCGGGTGTGCGGGGGTCGGCGGAACTGCCGACCACCGAGGTGCCGGCCGGCTGCCAGGCGTCCCCCGGCGCTCCGGCGCGGCCCGCACCGGCGAACCTGCCCAGGTAATTGAACCCGATGTGGGCGTCGGGCAGGGTGTCCAACTCCGGCCCGGTGTGCGGGTTCAGGTGGCGCAGCAGGGCGTGGCCGAGGCCGTCGCCGGGCACCGCGCGGGACTGTTCCTTGACGCGTTTCAGCAGCTCACCGGCTCCCGGGCCGCCCGCCGACGCGTCGTCCAGGTCGACGCCGGCGACGTCCAGGCGTACCGGGTGGACGCTGGTGAACCAGCCCACCGTCCGGGACAGGTCCGCCCCGTCGACCGGTTCGCGCCCGTGTCCCTCGATGTCCACGACGAGCGCGCCGTCCGGCCCTGCGTGCGCCACCGCGCCCGCCAGCGTCGCGAGCAGCACCTCGTGGACGCCGCAGTGGAACACGCCGGGCGCCGTGCCCACGAGCGTGGCCGCCGTCGTTCCCGGCAGGGTCCAGGTGCGCCGGGACATGCCGGCCAGCGTGTCCTGGACCGGGTCGAGGGCCCGTCCGCCGAGCGGGGGCGCGATGTCCTCGAACAGGGCGGTCCAGTCCGGCAGTTCGGCGGCCCTGCGGTCCTCGGTGGCCTGGGCCGCGAGGGCGCCCGCCCACTGCCGGAAGGAGGTGCCGACGGGGTCGAGTTCCGGTACGCGCCCGTCCGCCACCGCTTCGCAGGCGGCCCGCAGGTCCGGGAGCAGGATGCGCCAGGACACGCCGTCGACCACCAGGTGGTGCACGACCAGCGCCAGCCGTCCGGGCCGCGCGGGCCCGGCGTCCAGCCATACGGCCTGCACCAGCACGCCCGCCGCGGTGTCCAGCCGCTCCACCGCCTCCCGGGCCGCGCGCTCGGCGAGGCCGTCGAGGGTGTCGGCCGGTGCGCCGGCGGCATCGGTACGGGTGAGCAGCGCGGCGGCGTCCACCGTGCCGCGTCCGGGCACCACCAGGCGCGGCCCGTCCTCGTCGTGCACCACGCAGGCCCGCAGCATGTCGTGCGTGTCCAGTACGGCGGCCAGCCCGCCGGTGAGCGCGTCCGGCCGCAGGCCCGCGGGCGTGGTGACGATCATCCACTGCGCGAAGCCGCCGCTCAGCGCGTATTTTCCGAGCGCCGACATGCCCGGTGTCCAGGCCACTTCGCCCACTCCCGCGTCGGGGGCGGTGCGCACCTCGTCGGCGAGGCGGGCGGTGGCGGCCAGCGCGCCCGGCGTCTCCTGCTCGAACACGTCCTGGGCGCTGAACAGCACCCCTTCGCGGCGGGCCCGGGACGCGAGCTGCATCGACATGATCGAGTCGCCGCCCAGCCGGAAGAAGCTGTCCTCGGCGCCGACCCGTTCCAGGCCCAGCAGTTCGGCGAAGAGCCCGCACAGGATGTCCTCCGCCGCCGTGCGCGGCGCGCGTCCGGCGGTCCTGCCGGTGAAGCCGGGGGCGGGCAGGGCCTTGCGGTCCACCTTGCCGTTCGCCGTGACCGGCAGGGCGTCCAGGACGAGGACGGCGGCGGGGACCATGTAGTCCGGCAGTGTGCGGGCGGCGTGCTCGCGCAGGGCCTGGCCGTCCGGTGCCGGGACGTCCGCGCCCGCTTCGGCCGGTACGACGTAGCCGACCAGGCGGCGTTCGCCCGGCCGGTCCTCGCGGGCGACGACGGCGGCCTGGGCCACGCCGGGCGCGGCGGCGAGCACGGCCTCGATCTCGCCGGGTTCGATCCGGTAGCCGCGGACTTTCACCTGCGTGTCGGCGCGCCCGGCGAAGACCAGTTCACCGCCGTGGGTCCAGCGGGCGCGGTCGCCCGTGCGGTACATCCTCCCCCGGCCTTCGGCCGGGGGGACCCCCATGCCGGGCGGGAACGGGCAGGCGACGAACCGTTCGGCCGTGGCGCCGGGGCGGTCGAGGTAGCCGCGGGCCAGGCCCGCCCCGGCGAGGTACAGCTCGCCGGTCACGTCCGGCGGTACGGGCTGGAGGAACGTGTCGAGCACGTACGCCTGCCGGTTGGGCAGTGGGCGCCCGATCGGCAGCACGTCGTCGGTGCCGGGCTCGCCGGGCCGCAGCCGGTGCCAGGTGGCGCTGAGCGTCGTCTCGGTGGGCCCGTACAGATGCCGTACGGACACTTCGGGGCACGCCTCGCGTACGCGCGCGACGGACGCGGCCGGGACCACGTCGCCGCCGGTCAGCACCTCGCGCAGGCCCGCGAAGCACTCCGGGTCCTCCTGCGCGGTCACCCGGAAGGAACCCGCGGTCAGGTGTACGGCCGTGACGCCCGCCGCGACCGCCTCCCGTACCCGCTGCGCGTCCACCACGCCGGTCCCGGCCACGACCGTCCGGGCGCCGCGGGCCAGCGGCGCCCAGATCTCGTACAGGGAGGCGTCGAAGGCGTACGGGGCGTGCATCAGCACCGCGTCGTCCGGGCCCAGCGACCAGCCGGGGTCCCCGGCGAGCGCCGCCACACCGCCGTGCGGCACGGCCACGCCCTTCGGCACACCGGTCGAGCCGGAGGTGTACATCACGTACGCCAGGTCCTCGGCGGACACCGCCTGCCGCGGCGCCCCGGCCGGGCACGCCGCCACGGCCGTCCGCACCTGGGGGTCGTCCAGCACGACCACCCGCCCGGCCGCATCCGCCGGAACCGCCGACCGCGTTGCCTCGGTGCACAGCACAACCGCCGGCCCGCAGTCGCCCAGCATGAACGCCACCCGCTCCGCCGGATACCCGGCATCCACAGGCACATACGCGGCCCCCGCCTTCCACACACCCAGCAGCGCCACAACCAGCTCCGCCGACCGCTCCAACACCACCGCGACCCGCTCACCACGCCCCACACCCAGACCGCCCAGATACACAGCAAGACGATCCGACTCCCTGTCCAACTCCCCATATTGAACAGTTCGCCACCCGTCCACGACCGCCACCGCATCCGGCGCCGACACCACCCGCCGCGCGAACAGCTCCGGCACCGAAACGCCCGCCACCTGCGCCGCCGTCGCGTTCCACGCCGCCACGACCTGCCGCCGCTCATCGGCGCCCAGCACCCCGATCCGGCCCACCGGCACCGACGGGTCGGCCACCATCTGCTCCAGCACCCGCACCAGCCGGCCGGTGAGCGCGCGGGCCAGTTCGGCGGTGACCAGATCGGGCCGGTAGGACACCCCGACCTCCAGGCGGTCGCCGGGGAGGATGCCGAGGGTCAGCGGGTAGTGGGTGGCCTGGCGCAGACCCAGCGTGGTGAAGGAGAACGTGCCGGGCCCGGCCGATTCGGCGGCCGGGCGCGGGTAGTTCTCGTAGACCACCAGCGTGTCGAAGGCCGCTCCGGGCCCGGCGTGCTTCTGGATCTCGGCCAGGCCCAGGTGCTGGTGCGGCAGCAGCGCGGACTGGCGGGCCTGCACGTCCTTGAGCAGCTCCGCCACGGGCTGCCCCGGGTCGAGGCGCACCCGTACCGGGACGGTGTTGATGAAGAGGCCGACCATCGACTCGACGCCGGGGAGTTCCGGCGGGCGGCCGGCCACGGTGGTGCCGTAGACCACGTCGTCGCGGCCGGACAGCCGGGCCAGGAGCAGTGCCCACGCGCCCTGCACCACGGTGTTGACGGTCAGGCCGTGGCGGCGGGCCAGGCCGGTGAGAGCGCGGGTGAGGGCCGCGGGCAGATCCGCCGCGGTCTGCTCGGGCAGCATCGGGGCGCGGGCCGGGTCCGCGGGCGCGACGAGCGTCGGCTCGCCGTCCCCGGCCAGTTCGGCGCGCCACGCGGCGCGGGCGGCGTCCTTGTCCTGCCGCCCCAGCCATACCAGGTAGTCGCGGTAGGAGGCGGTGCGGCGCAGTGCCGTGGTGTCGCCGCCCGCCGCGTAGGCCGTGGTCGCCTCGTCGAAGAGGATGGGCATCGACCAGCCGTCGAGCAGGATGTGATGGGCCGTCAGAACCATGCAGTGCCGGTCGGGGCCGAGACGGACGAGCAGCAGCCGCAGCAGCGGCGCCACCCCGAGGTCGAAGCGTTCCGCGCACTCGCGGGCGGCCAGCCGTCCGACCTCGGCGAGCGCGTCGGCCTCCGGCAGGTCCGACAGGTCTGCCTCCCGCCAGGGCAGCGCGGCCTCGCGGGTGACGAGCTGGACCGCCTCGCCCGACCTGCGGCGGTGGAAGCTGGCGCGCAGCGCCGGGTGCCGGGCGAGCAGCGCCTGCCAGGACGCGCGCCAGCGGGCGGCGTCCAGCGGGCCGTCGATGGTCAGGGTGCGCTGGATGACGTAGACGTCGGGCCCCTCGTCGCCGAAGGCGGCGTGGAAGAGCATCCCCTCCTGCAACGGGGACAGCGGCCACACCTCGGCGAGTGCCGAGCCCTTGCCGGATGCCGGGCCCATGGCGGGCGTTGAGGTCTTCACAGCGACAGTCCCCCTTCGAGCCGTGCCGCGATCGCTTCGAACTCCTCGACCTCGTCCTGGCCGAGGTCCAGGAGCGGGAAGTCGGAGGGTGTGTGGCCGCCCGCCTCGGGCGCGGCCGTGTGGGCGGCCAGGCCGCCGAGCAGTTCCTGCCAGAGGTGCCCGAGGCGGGCCACGGCCGCGTCGTCGAGGACACCGGCCGGTCCGCCGACCGTGAGCGTCAGTTCGGGGCCGTCCGGCGTGTCGCGGATGACCGCGCCGGCCTCCAGGGTGTGCGGTGCGGGCATGTCCGGGTCGTCGGAGCCGCCCAGCGCGGTGCCGCCCGCCGCTTCCCACGGTCCGGCGGTGCCCGTGGGCGCGCCCGCGGGGAACCGGCCGAGGTAGTTGAAGGCGATCTGCGGTGCCGGGAGGGCGGCCAGTACGGGGCCGGTGTCCGGGTTGAGGTGGCGCAGGAGCCCGTGGCCGAGGCCGTCGCCGGGCACCGCGCGCGTCTGTTCCTTGACCGCTTTGAGCAGCGCTCCGGCCGCGTGCCCGCCCGCCCTGACCTGGTGCAGGTCCACGGCGGACAGGTCGAGCCGTACGGGATGCACGCTGGTGAACCAGCCGACCGTACGGGACAGGTCCGCCCCGGCGGCCGGCTCCCGCCCGTGTCCCTCGATGTCCACGAGGACCCCGGCCGCCGCGTCCGTCTCCGGCCGCGAGCGCGCGACCGCGCCGGCCAGCGCCGCCAGCAGCACTTCGTGCACACCGCAGTGGAAGACCGCGGGGGTCCGGCCGGTCAGGACCGCCGCCTGTTCCCGGGGGACCTGCCACGAGGTGTGGCGGACGGTCGCCTGGGTGTCGGTGCCCGGGTCGAGGGCGCGGGTGCCGAGTACGGGGTCGGGGCCGTCGAGTACCGCGGTCCAGTGCGGGAGTTCGGCGACGCGCCACGCCTGCGTGGCCTGGTCGGCCAGCAGCCCGGCCCACTGCCGGAAGGGCGTCCCGGCGGGGTCGAGGTCCGGTTCCCGTCCGGCCGCCGCCGCTTCGCAGGCGGCCCGCAGGTCCGGGAGCAGGATGCGCCAGGACACGCCGTCGACCGCGAGGTGGTGCACGGCCAGGACCAGCCGTCCGGTCCGGTGCGGCCCCGCGTCCAGCCAGACCGCGCGGACCAGCACGCCCGCGGCCGGGTCGAGCCGTCCGACGGCCTCCTGCGCGGCGCTTTCCGCGCGGCCGTCGAGGCCGGTGTCCGGTGTCCGGGCCGCGTCCACCCTGGTGACCAGGGCGTCGGCGTCCACCGAGCCCCGGCCGCCGACGGCCAGGACCGGTCCGCCCGGCCGTGTCACCACCCGGGCCCGCAGCATGGCGTGGGTGTCCAGGACGGCGGCCAGTCCGGCGGCCAGCACGTCCCGGCCCAGCCCGGCCGGGGCGCCCACGGTCATCCACTGCGCGAACCGCCCGCCGGTGACGCGCTCACCGAGCAGCCGCATCACGGGCGTCCACGGCACCTCGCCGACCCCGGCGCCCGCGGTGTCCGCGCGGGGCGCGGCAGCCGTCGGCTCGGCCACCCCGGCCAGGCGCTCCGGGGTCTGTTCGTCGAAGACCTGGCGGGCGGTCAGCAGCAGTCCGGCCCGGCGGGCCCGCGACACGAGCTGGAGCGACATGATCGAGTCGCCGCCCAGCTCGAAGAAGCTGTCCTCGGCACCGGCCCGTTCCAGGCCCAGCAGTTCGGCGAAGAGCGCGCACAGCACCGTCTCGGCGGGGGTGCGCGGCGCCCGTCCGGAGGCCTGCCCGGCGAAGTCGGGCGCGGGCAGCGCCGCGCGGTCCAGCTTCCCGTTCGGTGTCCTCGGCAGCTCGGCCAGGGCCACCACGGCGGCGGGGACCATGTAGTCGGGCAGCGTCCCGGCGACGTGGGCGCGGAGGGACCGTTCGTCCAGGCCGGGCCCGGCGGGCACGGCGTAGCCGACCAGGCGGCGTTCGCCGGGCCGGTCCTCGCGGACCACCACCGCCGCGTCCGACACGGCCGGGTGGGCGGTCAGCGCGGCCTCGATCTCGCCGGGTTCGACGCGGAAGCCGCGCACCTTGACCTGGGCGTCCGCCCGCCCGGCGAAGACCAGTTCGCCGTCGCCGGTCCACCGGACCAGGTCCCCGGTGCGGTACATCCGCTCCCCCGGCGCGAAGGGGCTCGCCACGAACCGGGCCGCGCTCAGCCCCGCGCGCCCCAGATAGCCGCGTGCCAGGTTCACGCCGGCCACGTACAGCTCGCCGAGGACGCCCGGCGGCACCGGCTGGAGGAAGGCGTCCAGGACGTACGCCCGGGAGTTGGTGATCGGGCGGCCGATCGCGGGGGCGCCGTCGCCGCTCAGCGGCCCGGTCACCGTGGAGGTGACCGTCGCCTCGGTGACGCCGTACTCGTTGAACAGCTCCCGCCCGGCGGACCAGCGGCGGCGCGCCTCGTCGGTCATCGGCTCGCCGCCGGTGACCAGGACCCGCAGCCGGGGCAGGCCGTCGGACGGCAGCTGGGGCAGGAACGCCGCGGGCAGCACCACGTGGGTGGCTTGCTGTTCGCGCAGCAGATCGGCCAGGTCCGCGCCGAAGCTCTGCTGCCCGGCGGGTGCCAGCACGAGCCGCCCGCCCGCGCACAGCACCGGCCAGATGTCGCCCATCGACACGTCGAAGCTGGGCGAGACGCGCTGGACCACGCGGCTGTCCGCGCCGACGCGGTAGCGCGCGACGCGGTCGGCGACGAGGTTGGACAGGCCGCGGTGCGGGACCAGGACGCCCTTGGGCACGCCGGTCGAGCCGGACGTGTAGATCGCGTATGCCGCGTGGTCCACGTGCAGCGGCGCGGGCCGTTCGGCGTCGGTCAGCGAGCCGCCCGCGCGGCGCGCCACGGCCCCGGCCACCGCCGGGTCGTCCAGGACGACCGTGTCGGCGCCCGCTCCGGACGGCACTGCGGACCGGGTGCGGGCCGTGCACACCACGACCGCCGGCTGCGCGTCCCGCAGCACGAACGCGATCCGCTCGGCCGGGTATTCGGGGTCCACCGGTACGTACACTCCCCCGGCCATCGCGACGGCCAGCACCGCCACGATCATCGCCACCGACCGCTCGACGACGACCGCCACCCGGCACTCCGGCCCCACCCCGTGCGCGACCAGGTACCGGGCCAGCTGCCCCGCCTCGTGCTCCAGCCCCGCGTAGGTGAGCGCCCGTCGCCCGTCCAGTACGGCGACGGCGCCCGGCGTGCGCCCGGCCTGGGCGCGGAACAGCGCGGGCATCGTCGCGGCGGCCATCGGCAGGTCCGTACGGTTGAAGCCGCCCGTCACCAGGGCGTGTTCGTCCGCGTCCAGGACGCCGACCCGGCCCACCGGCACCGAGCAGTCGGCCATGAGCTGTTCGAAGACCCGCACCAGCCGCGCGACCAGCCGCTCCGCGATGTCCGCCGGGACCTGGTCGCGGCGGTGGGCCACGTGCACCCGGAGCCGTTCGCCCGGGATGACTCCGAGGGTCAGCGGGTAGTGGGTGGCCTCGCGCGTGCCCAGTACGGCGAAGGCGAGGGCGTCCGGGGAGCCCGGCGCGGCGACCGCCCGGGGGTAGTTCTCGTGGACGACGAGCGTGTCGAAGACGGCGCCGGGACCGGCCAGGCGCTGGATCTCCGGCAGGCCCAGGTGGTGGTGGGCGACCAGCGCGGACTGGCGCTCCTGGAGCTCGCGCAGCAGCCCGAGCACCGGCTGCCCGGCGTCGAGGCGCACCCGTACCGGCACCGTGTTGATGAGCAGGCCGACCATCGTCTCCATGCCGGGCAGCTCCGGCGGGCGGCCCGCGACGGTGGCGCCGAACACCACGTCCGTACGGCCCGCCAGCCTGGCCAGCACCAGCGCCCAGGCACCCTGCATGACCGTGTTCACCGTCAGGCCGTGGCGGCGCGCCAGCTCGGCGAGACCGCGGGTGGTCTCCTCGGGGATGTCGGTGACGACGTGGCCGGCGTCCACCGGGCCCCGGTCCACGGCGCCCGGGGCCACGAGCGTCGGCTCCTCGGTGCCGGCGAACTCGGCGCTCCACGCGGCGCGCGCGGCGTCCTTGTCCTGGCGGGCGCGCCAGGCGAGGTAGTCGCGGTAGGACGCGGCCGGGGCGAGGGCGGAGCCGTCGCCGCCCGCCGCGTACACCTCGGCCAGTTCGGACAGCAGGACGGGCATGGACCAGCCGTCCATCAGGATGTGGTGGCTGATGACAACGAGCCGGTGCCGGCCCGCGCCGAGACGGATCAGCAGCAGCCGCAGCAGCGGCGCCGCCGCCGTGTCGAACCGGCGCTCCTGTTCCCGGGTGGCCAGTTCCTCGATGCCGGAGAGCGCGTCGGCCTCCGTCAGGCCCGACAGGTCGATCTCCCGCCAGGGCAGGCGCACTTCACGGGACACGATCTGCACGGGCTCGCCCGACGCGCGCCGGTGGAAGCTCGCCCGCAGCGCGGCGTGCCGGTCCAGCAGCGTCTCCCACGAGGCGCGCAGCCTGGCGGCGTGCAGCGGGCCGGTCAGCTCCAGCATCCACTGGGTCTCGTAGACGTCCGGGCCCTCCTCCTCGAAGGAGGACTGGAACAGCAGCCCTTCCTGGAGGGAGGACAGCGGCCAGATGTCGGCCGGCCGCGGCACGGCGGCCTCCAGCTCCGCGACACCGTCCTGGGTGAGGGTGAGCAGCGGGAAGTCGGAGGGGGTGTGGCCGCCCGCCCCGGGCGCGGCGGCGTGCAGGGCCAGGCCGCCCAGCATCTCGACCCAGCGGCGGCCGAGCCGCTGCGCCGCGGCGCCGGACCGCCGGTCGTCGTCTCCGTGGCGGTAGGTGAGCGTGAGGGTCAGCGCGGGTCCTCCGGCGGTCTCGCCGATTGCCGCACCGGCCTCCAGGACGTACGGGGAGGGCCCGCCGCGGCCGGTCGCGGCCACTCCGGTCGGCAGCTGCGAGTCGGCGCGTTCCGGGCGGCCCGAGCAGCGGAACGCGATCCGAGGTGCCGGGAGGGCGGCGAGGCCGGTATCCGGGTTGAGGTGACGCAGCAGGCCGTAGCCGAGGCCGTCCCCGGGGACCGCCCGCAGCTGCTCCTTCACCGACTTCAGCAAGGTCCCGGCCGCCGGGCCGCCCGCGCCCACCTCGCCCGGTGCGGCGCCGGACACGTCCAGCCGCACCGGGTGCACGCCGGTGAACCGGCCCACCGTACGGGACAGGTCGAGCCCGTCCGGTCCCTCCCGCCGGCCGTCCGTCTCGATGTCCAGCAGGACGTCGGTCCGGCCGTCTTCGCGGCCGTGCGCGATCGCGGCGGCCAGCGCGGCCAGCAACACGTCGTCGGGGCCGCAGTGGAACGCGGCCGGTGCCCGGTGCACCAGCGCCGCCGCTTGCTGCGGCGGGATCGTCCAGGCCATGTGGCCCGACGTTCCGGCGGGGGCCGCGTCCGGGCGGGCCTTCGGGCCCGCCGGTTCGAAGTCCGCAAGGCCGTCGTCGGGGCCGGCTCCGCCGTCCAGAATCGCGCGCCAGCCGTCCAGTTCGGCGAGCCGGTGCTCCCGCGTCGCCTGGGCGGCCAGCAGCGCGGCCCAGTGCCTGAAGGAGGCGCCCACCGGGCCGGGCTCCGGCGTCCGGCCGGCCGCCGCGGCCTCGCACGCGGCCAGGAAGTCCGGTATGAGGATGCGCCAGGATTCCGCGTCCGCCACCGCGTGGTGGACGGCGAGCACCAGGCGGCCGGGCCGCGCGGCGCCCGCGTCCAGCCACACCACCCGGAGGTTCGCCCCGGCCGACGGGTCGAGCCTGCCCACCGCTTCGCGCGCCGCCCGTTCGGCGGCCCGGTCGAGGTCCGCCGCGGCCACGGTCTCCCGGGTGACCAGCGTGGCCGCGTCCACCGTGCCGCGGCCGGGCACGGTCAGGCGCGGTCCGGTGTCCCCGGCCGCGATCCGTGCGCGCAGCACGGCGTGGGTGTCCAGCACGGCGGCGACGGCGGCCGTCAGCGCGTCCGCCCGCAGGCTGTCCGGGGCCGGGAGCACCGTCCAGCGCGCGAAGTGGCCGCCCTGCTCCGACGCTAGCGGCGTCCAGGGCACCTCGCCGGTCTCCGTGTCCGTCCCGGGCCGTGCGTCCGCCGCGGAGCCGGCGGCCCGCGCCAGCCGTTCCGGGGTCCGCTCGCCGAAGACCTGACGGGTGGTCAGCACCAGTCCGGCGCGGCGCGCCCGCGAGGCGAGCTGCACCGCCACGACCGAGTCGCCGCCCAGCTCGAAGAAACTGTCCTCGGGCCCCACCCGCTCCAGGCCGAGCACCTGCGCGAACAGCGCGCACAGGGTCTCCTCGGCGGCGCCGCGCGGTTCCCGTACGGAGGCGCGCGCGGCGAAGTCGGGCGCGGGCAGCGCCTTGTGGTCCACCTTGCCGTTCACGGTCAGCGGGAGCCCGTCCAGGGGCACGAACGCCGACGGCACCATGTACTCCGGCAGCCGCCCGCCCACGAACTCGCGCAGCGCGGCGAGCAGTGCGCCGGTGTCCCGGCCCGCCACAGCGCTGCCGCCGGACGCCCCGGTGAGCAGGGCCTCCGGGGCGCTGCTCACGCCCGCGGCGGCGCGCTCGCCGCCCGGTTCGTCGCGGAACGGCTGCTCGTCGCGCGCCGGCTGAGCGTCCCGCGCGGCGCCCTCGGGCGGCAGCTCGTCACGGGACCGCTCCGGTGCCTGCGCGACGACGTACGCCACCAGGCGGCGTTCGCCGGGCCGGTCCTCGCGGGCCACCACGACCGCCTCGCCGACCGCCGGGTGGGCGGCCAGCGCCGCTTCGATCTCACCGGGCTCGATGCGGAAGCCGCGCACCTTGACCTGGGCGTCCGCCCGGCCGACGAAGACCAGTTCACCGTCGTCGGTCCAGCGCACCATGTCGCCGGTGCGGTACATCCGCTCGCCGGGCACGAACGGGCTGGCGGTGAACCGCTCCGCGGTCAGCCCGGGGCGGGCGAGGTAGCCGCGCGCCAGGCCCGTCCCCGCGATGCACAGCTCGCCCGTGACTCCCGGGGGTACGGGCTGGAGGAAGGCGTCCAGCACGTACACCTGGCGGTTGTCCAGCGGGCGGCCGACCGGCAGCACGGACGGCACCGGGTCGCCCGGCCGCAGCCGGTGCCAGGTGGCGCAGAGGGCCGCCTCGGTGGGCCCGTACATATGCCGTACGGCCACCTCGGGGCAGGCTTCCCGCACCCGTGCCACGGCGGCGGGCGGCACCACGTCACCGCCGGTCAGCACCTCGCGCAGCCCCGCGAAGCACTCCGGCGACTCCTCCGCCACCACCCGGAAGGCCCCCGCGGTCAGATGCACCGCCGTGACCCCCGCCGCCACGGCCGCGCGGATACGCGGGCCGTCCACCACGCCCAGTCCGTCCACCACCACGCGCGCGCCGGAGACCAGCGGCACCCACACCTCGAACAGCGACGCGTCGAAGGCGTGCGGCGCGTGCATCAGCACCGCGTCGTCCGCGCCGACGGCCCAGCCCCGCTGCCCGACGAGCCCGGCGACGCCGACGTGCGGCATCGACACGCCCTTCGGCACGCCGGTCGAGCCGGAGGTGTACATCACGTACGCCAGGTCCTCGGGCCCCACCGGGACGGCCGGGAGCTGCGCCGGGCCCGCGGCCACCGCCGCCCGCACCCGCGGGTCGTCCAGCACCACGAGGCGGCCCGGCGCGCCGCGCGGCACCGCGGCCCGGGTGCTGCCGGTGCACAGCACGGCCGTCGGCGCGGAGTCGGCCAGCATGACCGCCACCCGCTCCGCCGGATACGCCACGTCCACCGGTACGTACGCCGCGCCCGCCTTCCAGACGCCGAGCAGCGCCACCAGCAGGTCGGCCGACCGCTCCATCAGCACGGCGACACGGCAGCCGCGGGTCACGCCCAGGCTGGTCAGGTACCCGGCCAGGCGGCGGGCCCGCACGTCCAGCTCCCCGTACGTGAGCGAGCGTTCGCCGTCGGACACGGCGACGGCCCTGGGGCGCCGGGCGGCCTGCCGGGCGACGAGTTCCGGCACGGAGGTGCCCGGTGTCTCGGCGCCGGTGGCGTTCCACCCCTCCACGACCAGCCCGTGTTCCGGCGCGCCCAGCACGCCGAACCGCCCGACGGGCGCCTCGGGTTCGGCCGCCGCCTGCTCCAGGAGCCGTACGAAGGCCCGGTGGCCCGCACCGGCCCACTCCTGGTCGTACAGCGCGGGATCGGCTTCGAGGACGACGCTCGTCCCGGCGTCGTACGGCAGCTCCCGCACCACCACGGAGAACGCCTCCACGGGGGCGCCCGGAAGGTCGTGCAGGGTGCCCCGGAACTCTCCGAAGCGCAGGTCCGTGCCGCTCGCCGGGACGGCGACCGACGGCCCGAAGTTCCGTCGGCCGCCCGGCCGCCCGAGCTCGCCGTGCAGGCGTTCACCCCGGTACCGCCGGTGCTCCAGCAGTCCGTCGATCTCGCGCTGCGCCGCGCGGGCCAGCCCGGCCAGCGTGTCGCCGGGCGACGCGGGCAGCCGCAGCGGCAGCACGTTGGCCGTCGCGCAGGGCGTCCGCCGGGCCGCGGTGCCCGTGCGTCCGTCGACGGGGAAGCTCAGCAGCGCCTCGTCCGCGCCGGTCGTCCGGCACACGAACGTGGCGACCGCGGCGACGACGAGTGCGCCACGGCTGACGCCCGTGCGGTCCACGGCCGTCCGCAGCGCCTGCCGGCCCGCGTCCGACAGGCGTCCGGCCGCGCAGGGGTGGGCGTCCGGGTCGGCCGACCGGTAGCCGGGCACGGTGGCCGGTTCCGGGCGGTCCGCGAAGTGCTGGTGCCAGTAGCGGCGGTCGGCTTCGTGGTGGGGCGACTCCCGGTAAGCGGCCTCCTGTTCCCACAGCTCGCGCAGCGGGGCGTGGCCCGGGAGGCGGTACGGCTCACCGCCCAGGATGACGCTGTAGAGGTGGGCGACGCGGCGGGCCAGCAGCGTGCTCCCGAAGTGGTCGACCAGCAGCTGGTGGTGGCGCTGGTACCAGACGTAGCGGTCGGGGGCCAGCCGGAACAGGATGTGCGCGCAGAGGTCCCCTTCGGTGGGCTCGGCCGGATGGCGGCCGTCCGCGCGCATCAACGCCTGGGCCGCTTCCCACGGTTCGTTCTCGGCGGTCAGGTCGACGCACCGGAGGGTCGGCTCTTCCGCGGCAGCTCCGATCACCTGCGCCGGGACGTCACCGTCCCGTGTGAACCGCAGGCGCAGCGCCTCCGTCTCGGCGACGGCCTGCCGCAGCGCCCGTCGGAAGACGCCCGTGTCGAGCGGGCCCGGGACATCGGTGTACTGCCGTATGTCGTACTGCCTGGGCGGGTTCTCCGCGCGCTGGGCCAGCCACGTCCCCTCCTGGCAATCGGTCAGGGGCGCAGTGAACTGTGCCTGGCCTTCCATGTCTCCCCCTTTGACGGACAACCCGTTGCTCGCTTCTGCCTGCCGCGCCACCGCTGCGGTCGCCCGCCGCGGTGGCGCGTCCTCCCCGTTACGCGGCCGCCGGGCGGCCGGTGGTCAGCGGCCCCCGGGCCCCGGACCGTCGGTGTGCCAGACGCCGCCCGGGGCGCCCCCGCCGTCGGGCCCGGACCCGTCGTAGAAGACCATGCCGCCGGGCATCATCTGCGGCGCCGCCTCCTGCGGCCGGCGCTCCTCCCCGGCGCCCGGCGCGGCCGGTGCCGGGCCGCTCCCATTGGCGGCCTGCCGGGCGAACTGCGTGTGGTACAGCTCGGCGTAGAGGCCGCCGGCCGCGAGCAGTTCGTCGTGCGTGCCCCGCTCGCGGATGCTGCCCTCGTCGAACACCAGGATCTGGTCGGCCTCGCGGATGGTGGACAGCCGGTGCGCGATGACGACGGACGTACGGCCGCGCAGTGCCGTCCTGAGGGCCCGTTGGATGGCCGCCTCGGACTCCGAGTCCAGGTGCGCGGTCGCCTCGTCGAGGACGACGATCGACGGTGCCTTCAGCAGCAGCCGGGCCAGCGCCAGGCGCTGCTTCTCACCGCCCGAGAGCCGGTAGCCGCGGTCGCCCGCCACGGTGTCCAGCCCGCTGGGCAGCGCGCTGATGGTGTCCCAGATCTGCGCGGCCCTGCACGCCTCGATCAGCTCCTCCTCGGTGGCGCCGGGGCGGGCGTAGGTCAGGTTGTTGCGGATGGTGTCGTGGAAGAGGTGGGCGTCCTGGGACACCACCCCGACGGTCCGGCGCAGCGAGTCGAGGGTCACGTCGCGCAGGTCCTGCCCGGCGATGCGGACGCTGCCCGCCGACGGGTCGTACAGCCGCGACACCAGGTGCGTGGCGGTGGTCTTGCCCACGCCGGACGGGCCGACCAGCGCGGTGAGCCTGCCCGAGGGCACGGTGAAGCTCACGTCGCGCAGCACCTCGGGCGGCTCCTGGGACCGCTCGTCGGCCGGCAGCGCGTTGGACTCCAGGGACGCGAGGGAGACCTCGCTCGCGCGCGGGTAGCGGAAGGACACCCCGTCGAAGGCGATCTCGGGGGCCGAGCCGTCCTCCGGCGCGGGCAGGTCGGTGGCGTTCTCCCGCTCGGTGATCAGCGGTTTCAGGTCGAGGAGTTCGAAGATCCGGTCGAAGCTGACCATCGCGGTGTGCGCCTCGCCCTGGACGCTGGACAGCTGGGTGATCGGCCCGTAGAGCCGGGCCAGCAGGGCGGCCAGCGCCACCAGCGTGCCGACCTGGAAGGTGCCGTTGACCACCAGGGCGCCGCCGAGGCCGTAGACAAGAGCGGTGATGACGGCGGCGAGCAGCGTCATGATGATGACCGTCAGCCGGCTCAGGACCGTCCAGGTGATGCCGACCTCGCGCACCTTGCCCGCGCGCTTCGCGAACAGCTGCCCTTCCTCCCGCGGACGGCCGAAGAGCTTGGAGAGCATCGCGCCCGCCACGTTGAAGCGCTCGCCGATGGTCGCGCCCATCTCGGCGTTCATCTGCATCTGTTCCCGGGAGTAGCGCGTCAGGCGCCGCCCGACCAGCGCGCCGGGAATCATGAACAACGGCAGGATCAGCAGCGCGATCAGGCTGACCAGCCACGACAGGTAGAACATGCTGCCGAGCACCAGGACCAGCGTGAAGACGCTGGACAGCGAGCCCAGGAGGGTGCCCAGCGCGTGCTGGGCGCCGACCACGTCCGTGTTGAGCCGGCTGACCAGGGACCCGGTCTGGGTGCGGGTGAAGAAGGCCAGCGGCTGCCGCTGTACGTGGGTGAACGCCTGGACCCGCAGGTCGTAGCTGACGCCCTGGCTGATGCGGCCCGAGTAGTAGCTCTGCGCGAGCTGGAACAGCGCGTCGAGGACGGCGAGGCCCGCGACGACGAGCGAGACGACCGTGAGCACCGAGGTGTCCCGCTGGAGGATGCCGACGTCGATGATCTCCTTGAGGAGCAGCGGCGTGGACACGATGATCAGTGAGTCCACCACGGTCAGCAGCAACAGCAGGACCGTCTCGCGGGAATGGGGTTTCGCATACGAGAGAATCCGGCGGAGCGTTCCCGGCCGGAGCCGCTGCGAAGCCGTGGAATTGCCCGGGTCGTCGTACGTCGCCAGCATGATGCCCGAGCCTTGTCCGGCAAACATATCAGCGGAAACCTCCTGGGTCGGGATTCCTGGGTCGGATTTCCTGGATCGTGCGGGCGGCCGCGCGGAAACGGCGGCGGCCCGCGGGCGCACGTTCCATCACGCCCGCTTGAACCTTCGTGAATACCGGCCGGTTACGCCGCGGTGACCGGCGCCTGCCCTGATGCGGTGCGCCGTTGCGACGATACCCATATCAACTCCCGCCAGCCAGGCCGATACCCCTGGGGCGGTACGAGGGAATTCGCGCCCGTACCCGGAAAAGGTGAAGGTGAATCGCCGGTCCGCAGCACACCGGTACACCGGTGAATTCATCGGCGCCGTATTACCGGCCGGACCGGCGGGCGGCGCTTTCGCGAGCACCCGCCGGTACCGACCGTATCGCGCGTTTCCACCGGACGCGGTTGGACGGTCCGGAGTCCGTCCAACCGGTCGCTTTCCTCACTTGGACACGGTCCGGCCGCGTGTCAGACGGCCTCGGCCACGTTCCGCTCGGCCCGCTGGGCGAAGTCCGCCCAGATGTCCGCGCATTCCCGGGCCAGCTGGGCGATGATGCCGCTGCAGTGCGGAGGAATGTTTGCCATGATGTCGTCCCACTCCTCCGCGCTGATCGTGTGGATACTCAGCAGCCGCAGCAGCGTGCGCCCCGTCTCGCTGAACCGCAGGGCCGGGTCGACCTTGAGGCGGCGTACGACCACCGTCCGGTCCTGGACGGGCGTCCGGGCGGGTCCCGCGGCCTCGCCGCCGTCCCCCGCTCCGGCCGGCCCCGCGGGCACCGGCTCCTGCTGGGTCCGGGCCTGCCGGCTCCGGGCCTTCAGGAGGGGCTCCTCGCCCCGGCGCAGCCGGTTGCGCACGTCGCGCGCCGTCTCGGGCGAGATCCCGGACGCCCGCGCGATCTGCCGCAGCGACAGCCCCGGGTTCTCGGCGATGAGGTTGCCGGCGAGCCGGCGGCCCTCGGCGCCGTTGAGCGGCCGGAAGCGGCCGTCCTGGCCGATCCGGCCGCGCCCGGCGGCCGCCGCGCCCGACACCCGCCGGCGGATCTCCGCGACGGTGCCGGGCGCGATACCGGTGACCGAGGCGATCATCCGGTCCGACCACAACGGGTGCGAACGGATGATGCGTTCGGCCGCGTTCTTACGGTCCGCCATGGACAGCGGAAGGCCGTGCGTGATGTTGGACTCGACGGCGAGGACGAAGGCGTCGGCCTCGTCCCCGTCGAAGAATCTCACCGCAATCTTGTCGTCGCCGCGCCGTTCGGCGGCTCGCAGTCGGTGGACACCGTCGATGACCCGCATCGTCGCGCGGTGCGCGATGATGGGCGGCAGCGGCGCCTGCGCCACCGTCAGCATCTCCACATGTTCCAAATCTTCCCCGGATATGCGCGGAGAACCGGCCACCGACAGTGAATTGATCTCCACTTCGACGACCGTCTGCATATCCAGGTGCGCCTGCCCAGGTTCCACTCCAGGCTCCTCGCGTTGTGATTCCCCCGTGCGCAAGCTCGCGCCGACGCACCCTAACGACGTACGGCAGGCCCGTGCATCGGCGATGTCCGCCGGAGAGAGACATCGCCGGGCCGTTCAGGCGTAGAACCCACCCCCGCTTCTCGACCCGCTACAACTCCCGGCGGGGGAGGAAGGTTCCCGAACCGCAGAAATCGCCCCACGCGGAGCGGAACACATATTCAAACAAACCATCTTCCCCCATTCAGATACATACTCTAACAGTGCCTTTATCTACGGGGCACCCCTACCTGACGCACCTGAACCTGCAATGTCGCATTCCGCGGGATACCCGAAGCGGACCGCGCGCGGGGCACGGACCGGCAGCACAATGGCGGCTTTCGGAAATCGGCGATCATTCGGTGCGCGGCGGCCGCGCGCGCCCGGCGCGGCCGCTCTCCGTCCGCACCCAGCCGCCGGCCCCCCGCCCCTCCCCCTTGCCCGTCGGCGCCACATACGTCCACCCGTGACGGCGCATCAGCTTGCGGACCCCCTGGACCGTGTACGTGACCTGGAAGCGCCGCGCGATCACCGTCTGGATGCGCTCCAGCGTCCAGCGCCGCCCGGACCAGCCGTGGGCCGCCGGACCGCGGGCGAGTTCCGCCTCCAGCTGACGGAACTGGGCCGGGCTCAGCCGCGGCCGGGACGCCGGGCCCTTGGAGTCCAGCGCCCGCTCCCCGTCGCGCTCCCAGGACCTGCGCCACCGCTGCACCGACCGCACGCTCACCCGCAGATCCCTGGCGATCACCGGATTGGTCTCGCCCCGCGCGAACCGCTCGACCGCCCTGCGCCGCAGCCGTTCGCGAAACTCCCGCCGCTCGGCGGTCAGTCCGCCGCCCTGTGCGTATCGCATCTCTCCGACATACCCCAGGATGCCCGGTGCGTCAGCGTCCGGCGACATCACGGGTTCAGCACCGGTACCCCTATCGCGGTGGGCGCGGTGCACCGCGGAACACCGGTCACCCGGCACCCCACCCGTCCGGCCGCACGCGCCGAAAATGGCCTGTACCAAGCGGCCGGACGGTGGGTCGTGTGCGCTTTCGGCGGGCCGCCCGTCGGGGTACCCCTACCGGCGGCGCGCACTTTGCCCCGGGAGACCGGCGCTTCAGGACGCGGCCCCGGCCGCGGCGCGCGGCATCGGCTGTGTGAGGCTGCGGCCCATCAGCGGCGAGAGGATCGTCGCCGTACTGGCGATCTCCCGCATGTCGGCTTCGAGCAGCGCCTGGTCGCCGTCGCACAGCGCCGTCTCCGGCGCCGGATGCACATCGATCATGACGCCGTCCGCGCCGACCGCCAGCGCCGCCCGCATCAGCGGCAGGACCAGCTCCCGGCGGCCGCCCGAGTGGGACGGGTCCACGATCACCGGCAGGTGCGACAGCCGCTGGACCACCGGCACCGCGCTGATGTCCAGCGTGTTGCGGGTCGCGGTCTCGAACGTACGGATGCCGCGCTCGCACAGCACGATGTCCAGGTTGCCGCGCTGCGCGATGTACTCCGCCGCCATCAGCCACTCGTCGATGGTGGCGCCGAAACCGCGCTTGAGCAGCACCGGTTTGCCGGCCGAGCCCACCGCCTGGAGCAGTGCGAAGTTCTGCATGTTGCGGGTGCCGATCTGGAGCATGTCCGCGTACGCGGCGACCAGTTCGACGCTGCCAGCGTCGATGACCTCGGTGACCACCGGCAGCCCGGTCTCGGCCCGCACGTCGGCGAGGATGCGCAGCCCGGCCTCGCCCAGCCCCTGGTAGGCGTACGGCGAGGTGCGCGGCTTGAACGCGCCGCCGCGCAGCAGCGACGCCCCGGCGGTCTGGGCCATCCGCGCCGCGCCGAGCGTCTGCTCGGCGGACTCGACGGCGCACGGGCCCGCGATGACGGACAGGGTGTCGGGCCCGATCGGCACGCCGCCGACCCGCACGACCGAGCGGGCGGGGTGGTGCTCACGGCTGACCAGCTTGTGCGGCACGGAGATCCGTACGACGTCGAGCACCCCCCTGCGGCTGCGCAGGTTGAGCTCCGCCTCGAACACGTCCACGTCCCCGACGAGTCCGACGATCGTCCGCGTCACCCCCCGGCTGACGAAGGCATCACCGCCCGCCGAGCGCACCAGGCCGACGACGGCGTCGACATCCTCCTGCGTGGCCCCTGGGGCCATCACCACCACCATGAGGGGTTCCTCCCGTTGCCTTGGCCGGCACCGGCCGGCCGGATGTGGTTGACGTGAATCCGGCGCACGCCCGCACCGCCGTGCGCCGGATCGACCGACGGGCTCGTGCAGACCGTCCGGCCGCGCGCCGCGAAACCGTTCGCGCGACCCCCGCGGGCCCGGACACCGCCGGACCCGGCCCTGGCGCGCACACCCGTCGACCCCGGCCGCAGATCCGCCCTTCGACGGCAACTACCGTTGTCCGCAACGGAGTTCACGGGTTGTGGTTGCGTCGTAAATGATTCCACACGCTCACGCCGGAGTGTCCAACCGCGCAACATCCACCGCAGCACCGCACGTCGCGGCCGCCCGCCCCCGCGCCCCGCCTACCCGACACGCAGACAGTCCCGCGCGGAGCCGTCGCCACATCCCTCCAGGCCGGGCCCCGCCGCGGCGTCCGGTGTCAGCCGCGTCGCCAGATCGGTCCGGCGCTGCACGCCCAACTTGCGGTACGCCCTCGTCAGGTGCTGCTCCACGGTGCTGATCGTGATGAACAGCGCCCCGGCGATCTGCCGGTTGGTGTAGCCGCGGGCGGCGAGCGTCGCGACGCGCAGTTCCGCGCCGCTCAGCTCGGCGGGCGGACGGACCGCGCCGTCCCCGCCGGACCGCTCGGGCGGGCAGGCGCTCGCCGCGCCGACCGGCGAGGCCTTCAGGACGGGCGCCTTGATGCCGCACTCCCGCATCAGCTGCTGCGCCTTGCGCGCCGCGACCCGCGCCCGGCTGTCCTCGTTCATGTCCCAGTAGCTGTACGACAGTTCCGCCATCGCGTACGCCAGCTCCAGCCGGTGACCGCTGCGCTGCAGAAGGTCCAGGGCCTCGCCGAGCAGCCGCGGACGCTCGGCACGCCCGGCCAGCGCCGCCAGCACCCGCAGCGCGACACCCCGCGTCCACAGCGGACGCGGCCCGGTACGGGACAGCTCCTCCTCCAGCAGGTCACGGGCGCGGCGGTCGTCGCCCAGCGAGACGTGGACCTGCGCGGCGTCGGTCCGCCAGGGCACCAGCGCGGGCAGGTCCAGGCGCCACCGCGCCATCAGGTCGCCGCAGCGGTGGAAGTCCTCCAGCGCGGCGTACGGCCGACCGGCGGCGAGGTGGTAGTGGCCGCGCGCCCAGAGATACAGCAGCCCGCCGGGCGTCCGGAACGCCGCGTCGGGCACGGGGACCTTGAGGTGGGCCGCCGCCTCGTCCAGCCGCCCCATGGCGGCCTTCGTGTACAGCAGCGCGGCGACCGGGGCGGCGACGGCCGCCCCCCACCCTTCGGGCGGGACGACGGTGAGCGCGGTGTGCGCCGACTCCTCCGCCGCGGCCAGCTCGCCGAGTCTGATCTCGATGAACGCCTTGGCCGTGGCGAACAGTGACTGCCACATCGGCGTCCGGCGCTCCCGCGCCTCCGCGAGCAGGATGTCGCACCAACGGGCGGCCTCCCGCAGCCCGTCGGCGACGATGAGCGCGACCAGGGCCGCCAGGCCCGCCGCAGGGGTACGGTCCTCCGGCCGGGTCTCCTGCAGAATCCGCTCCGCGCGGCCGATCACGTCTCCGGTGGCCCCTTGATCCAGTACGGAGGCCATCAGGGAGAGCGCGCGCTGCTGGGTGTCCTGCTCCGGCGTCAGCCCAGGGGCCCGGCCGGCCGCCGCCACGCTCCGGTACGGGCCCGCCGCCGACTCCGCGCGGTATTCCGCCGCCAGCCCCGGATACCCGTACGCGAACCAGAGCCGCGCCAGCTCCAGCATCCGCGCCCGGCCCGCACCGGGCACGGCCTCCGGACGCCACCCCGCATGCCCGGCCGCCTCCCGTACACCTCCCCCGTCCCCCGCCGCATCGCCCTCCGCCTCCGCGGCCCGCAGGACCTCCAGCGCCTCGTCCACCCTGCCGAACCACAGCAGATGCCCGACCAGCGCCTTCATGTCGCGGGCCGTGAGCCGCCCGGCCAGGGCCGCGTCGGTGAGCGCGGGCAGGTGCCGTACTGCGGCGGACGGGTCCACCCGCCAGCCCGCCCGCACCAGCGCGATCCTGACCTTGAGCACCTGCCGCTCGTCCGCACAGCTGTCCCTGGCCACCCGCAGGCAGTCCAGCGCGGGCCCCACCTCGTTGCGCGCCAGCGCGGTTTCGGCCGCCTCCAGCAGCACGGGCAGCGCCCACGGGGCGTCCACGACCCCCGCGGCGACCAGGTGGCGGGCCAGTTCGGCCGCCGGCGCACCGTGCTCGTACAGCACGCGGGCGACCCGGGCCTGGAGGCTCGCGCTGCGCGGCGGTTCCGCCCGGCGCAGCACCGCCGTCCGGCCGGCCTCGTGACGGAACCGGCCCGAGGCGAGCAGCCCCATGTCGTGCAGCGCCCGCAGGCTGCGGTCGACCGCCGCGCGGGAGACACCGAGCAGCTCGGCGAGCCCGGCCCGCGCGGCGCGTTCCCCGAGGACGGCCAGCACCCACGCGGTGCGGCGCGTCAGGACGTCGCTGCGGCTCAGGCACAGCGCCACGGCCCGCTCGTACGTCTCTCCCGGCACCAGCTCGGCGCCACCGGCCCGGTCCGCGTCCGCGTAGTCGTCCAGCAGCGCCCGCATCAGCAGCGGACTGCCACCGCTCAGCCGATGGAATTCCGAAACGGGCGGCGCCGACCGGCGCCCTTTGTGCCCGGCGGCCATCATGGCGACGACGCCGCTCCGCGGCAGCGGACCGACGTGCAGGAATCGGCACGCCGGGCGCCCCAGCAATTCCCGCCGCGCCGGACTGTCCTCCCACTCCGAACCACTGCTTTCCCCGAGGACCACCAGAATCCTGCTGACATCCAGTCGCCGCACCACATACAGCACGCATTCCAGCGAATAGGCGTCGGCGTGATGAACATCGTCGATACACACCACGACCGGCCGCTTCCTGGCCTGGGCGAAGAGAATGCCGCACACCCGGGGAAAGACGTTCACGGCGACTTCCGCGGGAATTTCGTCGTCGGCGGCCCGCGGCCGGTCGCCGCCGCTCCCCGCCGGCGGCGGCAGCCACACCGCGGGTTCGGCGTCCGCGCCGGTCAGCGTCGCCCCCCGCAGCAGCTGTCCGGCCACCCGCAGCGGTACGTCCTTCTCCGCGGCGGTGGCCGTGGCCTGCAGCCACAGCGCGCCCGTGGGCGCGGCCCGCTCCCGGAAGGCGCGCAACAGCGTCGTCTTCCCGCCGGCCACCGCACCGCTGACCAGCACCACTTTGCCGCGTCCGGCCGCGCTGGCGTCCAGCAGCCCCTCCAGGACGGAGAGCTCCGTGTCCCGTTCGACCCACTTCATGAGCCGGCTTCACCCCCGTATCCGGACTCCCGTTGTGCAGTTGGACAGATACCCAGTCGCGACCGACCCTTCCGGCGTCAACGGTCACAGGAAATCTACGCGGGCCTGTTTACCCCGACCTTCGGCACGGTCACCGCCCGGGTCCGCACTCCGGCGCCGACCGCCCGCCCCTAACATGTTCCTTATTCCATCAACATTACCCCGGCCGGGCCCTTCGACCAGGCCGCACCGGAAAGTATTTCAGGAGTCCACCATTCCCCTCCCCGCACCCACACGCGACCTCACCCAAAACCCTCACCGGGCGTAACGGAAATCGCTGGAAAACAACCCGGTAACCGCAACAAAAGAATTCAACAGACCCCCCTCACCCCATACCCCCACCCACCCCGATCCCCCCACACCCCCGACAACACACTTCAGCCACCCTCGACCCGCCCCCAGCCGAACCCCCTCCGGCCGCCGACGCGCGCCGACCGGGCACGGGCAACGACAGAACCCCATGGTCCGCGGGGACCATGGGGTTCTGTGATGTGTGTCCGAGGGGGGACTTGAACCCCCACGCCCGATAAAGGGCACTAGCACCTCAAGCTAGCGCGTCTGCCATTCCGCCACCCGGACCAGGTGTGGTCTTCGCGGGGTGTTCCCCGCGGCGACATGGACAACAATACCAAGGTTTCGGAGTGGGTTTCACCTGCGTATCCGGTGAGGCCATAAGGGCGGGTTATGACCGCGGGGAGCTGGGCGGGAGCCGCCCCCCGGCGCTGCCGGCGGCCCTCGACAGCCCCCGGCGGCGGCGACCGGCGACGACAGCACCCGACCCGCCCCAGGGCGGCGGCGCCACCGTCCGGCCACTGGCTTGAACGTTGCCCTTCGCCCTGGACATCCGTCACCCGATGCGGGATAACCAGTCCATACAGTATTCGTCGACTGTATGCAATCGATCGGGAACCTGCCGACCGCACCCCCACGAAGGGAAGCGATGCCCCATGCCCGACGCCCCCCAGGACCTCGTCTCCGGCGGACATCTGGTCGCCAGGGCGCTCAAGGCGGAGGGTGTGGACGTCGTCTACACCCTCTGCGGCGGCCACATCATCGACATCTACGACGGCTGTGCCGACGAGGGCATCGACGTGGTGGATGTCCGGCACGAGCAGGTCGCCGCGCACGCCGCGGACGCCCACGCCCGGATCACCGGCCGGCCGGGCTGCGCCGTGGTCACCGCCGGGCCCGGCACGACGGATGCCGTGACCGGGGTCGCCAACGCCTTGCGCGCCGAGTCACCGATGCTGCTGATCGGCGGGCAGGGCGCCCTCGGGCAGCACAAGATGGGCTCGCTCCAGGACCTGCCGCACGTCGAGATGATGACGCCGGTCACGAAGTTCGCCGCCACCGTGCCGGACACCGCGCGCGCCGCCGACATGGTCTCGATGGCCTTCCGCGAGTGCTACCACGGCGCCCCCGGCCCCTCCTTCCTGGAGATCCCCCGGGACGTGCTGGACGCGAAGGTGCCGCGCGACACCGCGCGGATACCCCGGGCCGGCCACTACCGCGCCTCGACGCGGTCCGCGGGCGACCCGGACGCCGTCGAGCGGCTGGCCGACCTGCTCGTACGGTCCGAGAGGCCGGCGATCCTGCTCGGCAGCCAGGTGTGGACGACGCGCGGTGCGGACGCGGCCGCCGGCCTCGTACGGGCCCTGAACGTGCCCGCGTACATGAACGGCGCCGGCCGCGGCACGCTGCCGCCCGGCGACCCGCATCACTTCCAGCTCTCCCGCCGCCACGCCTTCGCGCACGCCGACCTGATCGTCATCGTCGGCACCCCCTTCGACTTCCGGATGGGCTACGGCAAGCGCCTGTCCCCCACCGCGACCGTCGTCCAGATCGACCTGGACTACCGCACGGTGGGCCGCAACCGGGACATCGACCTGGGCGTCGTGGGCGACGCGGGGCTGGTGCTGGCCGCCGCGGCCCAGGCCGCTTCCGGCCACCCGGACGGGGGCGCGGCCGCGGGCCGGCGCAAGGAGTGGATCGAGGAGCTGCGGGCGGTTGAGGAGGCGGCGGTGGCGAAACGGCTGCCGCTGCTGCGCTCGGACGCCGCCCCGATCCACCCGTACCGCCTGGTCGCCGAGATCAACGACTTCCTGACCGAGGACTCGGTCTTCATCGGGGACGGCGGCGACATCGTCACCTTCTCCGGCCAGGTGGTGCAGCCGAAGGCGCCGGGGCACTGGATGGACCCGGGGCCGCTGGGGACGCTCGGCGTCGGTGTGCCGTTCGTGATGGCGGCGAAGAAGGCGCGGCCGGACAAGGAGGTGGTGGCGCTCTTCGGGGACGGCGCGTTCTCCCTGACGGGGTGGGACTTCGAGACCCTGGTCCGCTTCGGTCTGCCGTTCGTGGGGATCGTCGGCAACAACTCGTCGATGAACCAGATCCGTTACGGCCAGCGCGCCAAGTACGGCGCGGCGCGGGAGCGGCTCGGCAACACGCTGGGCGACGTGCCCTACGACGCGTTCGCGCGGATGCTCGGCGGTCACGGCGAGGAGGTCCGCGACCCCGCGCAGATCCGGCCGGCGCTGGAGCGCGCCCGGCAGTCCGGCAAGCCGTCGCTGATCAACGTGTGGATCGATCCGGACGCGTACGCCCCGGGGACCGTCAACCAGACCATGTACAAGTGAGGAGCCGTCGATGAGCACCCCCACAGCTCCGGAGGCCGGCGCGAAGGCGCTGGCCGGCGTCCGGATCCTGGACATGACGCACGTACAGTCGGGGCCGTCGGCCACGCAGCTGCTCGCCTGGCTCGGCGCGGACGTCGTCAAGCTGGAGGCGGTCACCGGCGATGTCACGCGCGGCCAGCTGCGCGACCTCCCGGACGTGGACTCCCTCTACTTCACGATGCTCAACTGCAACAAGCGCAGCATCACCCTCAACACGAAGACCGACCGCGGCAAGGAGCTGCTGACCGAGCTGATCCGCCGCTCGGACGTGCTGGTGGAGAACTTCGGGCCGGGCGCCGTGGACCGGATGGGCTTCCCCTGGGAGCGCGTCCGGGAGATCAACCCGCGGATCGTGTACGCGTCGATCAAGGGCTTCGGCGACGGCCCGTACACCAGGTTCAAGGCGTACGAGGTCGTCGCGCAGGCCATGGGCGGGTCGATGTCGACCACCGGCTTCGCGGACGGCCCGCCGCTGGCGACCGGCGCGCAGATCGGCGATTCGGGGACCGGCGTGCACTGCGTCGCCGGCATCCTCGCGGCGCTCTACCAGCGCGAACACACCGGCCGCGGCCAGCGCGTACAGGTCGCGATGCAGCACGCCGTGCTCAACCTGTGCCGGGTCAAGCTCCGGGACCAGCAGCGGCTGGAGCACGGCCCGCTGCCGGAGTACCCGAACGAGGACTTCGGGGACGAGGTGCCGCGCAGCGGCAACGCCAGCGGCGGCGGGCAGCCCGGCTGGGCGGTCAGGTGCGCGCCCGGCGGCCCCAACGACTATGTGTACGTCATCGTGCAGCCGGCCGGCTGGCGGCCGCTCGCGGAGCTGATCGGGCGTCCCGAGCTGGCGGCGGACCCCGAGTGGGCGACGCCGGCCGCGCGGCTGCCGAAGCTGGCGAAGGTGTTCCAGCTCATCGAGGAGTGGAGCGTCACGCTGCCCAAGTGGGAGGTGCTGGAGCGGCTGACCGCGCACGACATCCCGTGCGGCCCGGTCCTGTCCACCAGGGAGCTCGTCCAGGACGCCGCGCTGGCCGCGGACGGCATGATCGTCCGGGTCCGGCATCCGCGGCGCGGCTCGTTCACGACCGTCGGATCGCCGCTGAAGCTGTCCGACTCCCCCGTCGAGATCGACCGCTCCCCGCTGCTCGGCGAGCACAACGACGAGGTGTACGGCGGCGAGCTGGGGCTCGACGCCGGGGAACTGCGGCTGCTCAAGGCGAACGGAGTCATCTGATGGGAGACCACAAGGAGCGCGCGGCCGCGGTTCTCAGGTCCGCGCGGGCGGCCGGCCGTACGACGCTGACCGCGCCCGAGGGCAGGCTGCTCGCGGACGCGTACGGCATCGCTACCCCGTCCGAGGGGGTGGCCGGGACGCCGGACGAGGCGGTGGCGCTCGCCGACCGGATCGGCGGACCGGTCGCACTGAAGATCGTCTCGCCGGACATCCCGCACAAGACGGACGCGGGCGGCGTACGGGTGGGCCTGTCCTCGGCGGCCGAGGTGCGCGACGCGTTCACGGCGATCGTGGCGAACGCCCGCGCGTACGCCCCGCAGGCCCGCGTCGAGGGCGTACTCGTGCAGCAGATGGTGCCTCCGGGCGGGCTGGAGGTGCTGGTCGGCACGGTCACCGACCCGACCTTCGGGAAGGTCGTCGCCTTCGGGCTCGGCGGGGTGCTGGTGGAGGTGCTCAAGGACGTCACCTTCCGGCTCGCGCCGGCCTCGGCGGCGGACGCGGAATCCATGCTGGACGGCATCCGCGCGGCCGAGGTGCTGCGCGGCGTCCGGGGCGGGCCCGCCGTGGACCGTGCGGCGCTCGCCGATCTGATCGTCCGGGCGTCCCGGCTGGCGGCCGACTTCCCCGAGATCGCCGAGGTCGACCTGAACCCGGTGTTCGCCTTCCCGGACGGGGCGCTGGCCGCCGATGTACGCGTCGTGCTCGGTGACGGGCCGCCCCCGCGGCGCCGCCGGTACACCAAGGAGGAGATCCTCGCCTCGATGGAGCGGCTGATGCGGCCGCGTTCGGTGGTCGTCATCGGCGCCTCCGGCGAGCCGGGGAAGATCGGCCACTCGGTGCTGCGCAACCTGCTCGACGGCGGTTTCGAGGGCGCGGTCCACCCGGTGAACCCGAAGGGCGGCGTCCTCCTCGGCCGGACGGCGTACCGGTCCGTCGCGGACGTGCCGGACGGGGCCGACGTGGCGGTCTTCGCCATTCCGGCGCGGCTGGTGCCCGCGGCCCTGGAGGAGGTGGGGCGCAAGGGCATCCCGAACGCCGTACTGATCCCCTCCGGCTTCGCCGAGACCGGTGAACACGCCCTGCAGGAACGGCTCGTGGCCATCGCCGAGAAGTACGGGACGCGGCTGCTCGGGCCGAACATCTACGGCTACTACTCGCTCCGGCAGGGCCTGTGCGCCACGTTCTGCACCCCGTACGACGTCCGTGGCCCGGTCGCGCTGACCTCGCAGTCCGGCGGCATCGGCATGGCCGTCCTGGGCTTCGCGCGCGCCACCCGGACGGGCGTCTCGGCGATCGTCGGGCTCGGCAACAAGGCGGATGTGGACGAGGACGACCTCCTCACGTACTTCGCGCAGGACCCGCACACCCGCAGCATCGCGATGCACCTGGAGGACCTGAAGGACGGCCGGGCGTTCGTGGCGGCGGCGCGGGAGACCGTGCGCGAGAAGCCCGTCGTGGTGCTGAAGGCGGGGCGGACCGGCGCGGGCGCCCGCGCCGCCGGGTCGCACACGGGCGCGCTGGCCGGTGACGACGCGGTCTACGACGACATCCTGCGGCAGGCGGGCGTCATCCGGGCGCCGGGGCTCGACGAGATGCTGGAGTACGCGCGTGCGCTGCCGGTCCTGCCCACGCCGAAGGGCGAGAACGTCCTGATCATCACGGGTGCGGGCGGCTCCGGCGTGCTGCTCTCCGACGCGGCCGTCGACCACGGGCTGCACCTGATGGACGTTCCGGACGACCTGGACGCGGCCTTCCGGCGGTTCATCCCGCCCTTCGGGGCGTCCGGCAACCCCGTGGACATCACGGGCGGCGAGCCGCCCGCCACGTACGAGGCCACCATCCGGCTCGCCATGGAGGACCCCCGCGTCCACGCCCTGGTCCTCGGCTACTGGCACACCGTCATCACCCCGCCGATGGTGTTCGCGGAGCTGACGGCGCGGGTGGTCGCGGAGTTCCGGGCGGCGGGCGTCGAGAAGCCGGTGGTGGCGTCACTGGCCGGGGACACCGAGGTGGCGGAGGCGGGCGCGTACCTCTTCGGGCGGGGCGTGGTGGCGTACCCGTACACGACCGAGAAGCCGGTGGCGGTGCTGGGGGCGAAGTACCGCTGGGCACGGGCCGCGGGCCGGCTGTGACGCGGGCCGCTTGGTGATGGGAGGCGATGTGCGGTGACAACTCAGAACGCCGAACGCGGCGGTCGCGCCGCGTTCACCTGTGTCCGTGACGCGCAGGGCCGGGTCTACCGCCTGGGCGAGACGGACCGGCAGCTGCTCGGCCACCCGCGGTGGACCATGGTGCTGCTGCCGTGGATCGCGATGCTCGGCATCAGCATCTTCGAGTACGCCTTCGGGGCCGCGGAGTCCACCCTCTCCGCGGCGCACCACTGGACACACACCGACACCTTCTGGGTGCTGAGCGTCTGGGTCTTCTTCCAGGCGGCGGTGGCCTTCCCCGCGGGCAGGCTGCGGGAGAAGGGGCTGCTCAGCAGCCGGGCGGCGATGCTCTGCGGGTCCGTACTGTCCCTGACCGGTTTCCTTGCCCTGAGCCACGCCCGGGACATCTGGTGGGCGATCGGCGGTTTCGGTGTGCTGGGCGGCACCGGCGCCGGACTGGTCTACGCGACCTGCATCAACATGGTCGGCAAGTGGTATCCGGAACGGCGCGGCGGCAAGACCGGCTTCGTCAACGGCGGCTTCGCGTACGGCGCGGTGCCCTTCATCTTCCTGTTCTCCTACGGCTTCGACCCCGGCGACTTCCAGGTCGTCCTGGACGCGGTCGGTCTGTACGTCCTGCTGCTGACCGCCGTGACGGGCCTGTTCTTCAAGGACCCGCCGAAGAACTGGTGGCCCGCGCACGTCGATCCCCTGGCCGTGCCGCGCGGCAGCCGGACCTCCGCCGCGCTGCGCAGAAACCCGCCCGCCGCGGCGCAGTTCACCCCGCGCGAGGCCCTCCGTACGGGCATGCTGCCGCTGATGTGGGTGTGCCTGCTGTGCACCGCAGGCGTCTCGATCTTCGGTATCTCCTTCCAGGTGCCGTTCGCCAAGAACGCCGGGTTCGGGCCGCTGGTGGCGGCGTCCTCGATGGGCATCATGTCGGTGGTCAACGGGACGGGCCGGGGCGTGGTCGGCTGGCTCTCGGACCGGCTGGGGCGGCGGGTGACGCTGACGTACGTGTGCCTGGTCCTGGGGCTCGCCCAGTTCGGCGTGCTGTGGGCGGGGGAAAGCGCCGACGAGCCCCTGTTCCTCGTCTTCGCCTTCATATCCGGCTTCGGCGGCGGCGCGTTCTTCCCGCTCTTCGCGGCCCTCGTCCCGGACTACTTCGGCGAGAACAACAACGCGTCGAACTACGGCCTCGTCTACAGCTCGAAACTGGTCTCCGGCCTTCTGGGCGGCGGCATCGGCGCGTCGGTGGTGGCGGCCTGGGGGTACGAGGGCGCGTACGCGGTGGCGGGGTGCGTGGGCCTGCTGGCGGCGGGCCTGTCACTGCTGCTGCGGCGGCCGGCGGGGAAGGGGGTGGTGGCCGGGCAGGGGTGAGGACGCTCCTGGTGAAGGGCCGTGGGCCGGCTGGTGCAGGGCCTCGATGGGGAAGCGCGCGCCCACGCTTTTTGCGGTTTCCGCAAAGAACTTTGCCCCTTTGCCACAGGGCGGGGCAGCTTGGGGGCGGAGGTGGTCGAGATGACCGAACAACTGCCCCGCCCCGACAGCGGTGGCACGTACGACGTGGTGATCGTCGGTGGCGGCCCGGCGGGCCTGAGCGGAGCGCTCATGCTGGGACGCGCCCGGCGGTCGGTCCTGGTGATCGACAGCGGTGAACCCCGCAACGCTCCGGCGGCGCACCAGCACGGCTTCCTGACCCGGGACGGCCTGCCGCCCGGTCAGCTGCTGGAGGCGGGACGGCGGGAAGTGGCCGGCTACGGGGTCGAGGTGCACCCCGGCCGGGCGCGGACGGCGGCACGGGACGGCGACGGGTTCGCGGTCACAGTCGACTCCGGCCGTATCGTACGGGCCCGGCGGCTGCTGGTGACCGCCGGAATGACCGACGAACTGCCCGACGTGCCCGGCCTGGCGCCGCGGTGGGGGCGCGACGTGCTGCACTGTCCGTACTGCCACGGCTGGGAGGTCCGCGACCTGCCGGTCGGCGTCCTGTCCACCGGCCCGCTGGGCGTGCACCAGGCGCTGCTGTTCCGCCAGTGGACCAACCGGCTCACCCTCCTGCTGCACACCGGTCCCCGCCCCACCCCGGAGGAGGCCGAGCAATTGGCCGCACGCGGGATCGCGGTCGTGGACGGCCGGGTGACCGGCCTGGAAACCGCCGAGGACCAGCTCACCGGTGTCCGCCTGGACAACGGCGAACTGGTCCCGCTGCAAGCGCTGACCGTGGCGCCGCGCGCCGTACCGCGCGCGGAGACCCTGGCCTCCCTCGGGCTGGAGCCCACCCCGCACCCGATGGGCCTGGGCGCGTACATCGACGCCGGCCCCGCGGGCCGCACCTCGGTCCCCGGCGTGTGGGTGGCGGGCAACGTCGCCGACCCCACCGCGAACGTTCTCGCGTCAGCCGCCGCCGGTTCGGCCGCCGGAGCGGCGATCAACGCCGACCTCGTCGCCGAGGACACCCGCCGCGCGGTGCGCGCCCACAGCGGCCCCTTCTCGGCCGCATCGGAAGCCCGCGTCTGCGAACTGGTCGCCGGCGACCGGCGCCACGGCCTGTGACCGGTCACCACACCAGCCCCCGCACCACCGACAGGAGAAACTCATGGACGCCCAGTTCTGGGACGAGCGGTACGGCAGCAGCGACCAGCTCTTCAGCGGCGCACCCAACGGTGTACTCGTCACCGAGATGACCGGCTTCCCGCCGGGGCAGGCACTCGACGTCGGGTGCGGCGAAGGCGCCGACGCCCGGTGGCTCGCCCGGCAGGGCTGGCAGGTCACCGCGGTCGACATCTCCGAAGTCGCCCTGCGGCGCGCCGCCGACGCGGCCGCCGACGCCGCCGGGCGCGTCGCCTGGGCCCGGGCCGACCTGACCGTCACACCGCCCCCGGGCGGGGCGTTCGACCTGGTGTCCGCCCAGTACTTCCCGCTTCCGCGCCAACCGGACCACACCGCGCTGCGCCACCTGCTGGACGCCGTCGCACCCGGTGGCACCCTGCTTTTCGTCGGCCACGACCTCGCCGACCTGCCCCCGCGCCCGGAGCTCGACTTCGACCCCGCGGACTTCTACCGGCCCGACGAGGTCGCCGCGCTCCTCGACCACACCTGGACGGTCCTGACCGACGAAACCCGCCCGCGCACCGCGCCCGCCCCCGCCGGCACGCACCACACTCACGACACGGTCCTGCGGGCGCGGCGCCTGCGCTGACCGGGCTCCGGGGCTCCGGGGCCGTAACAGCCCGCCTCGGGGCCGTAACAGCCCTCGGAGGCCGTGACGCAGGAGGTCTTCAGCGGCGGGAGGGTCGGAAGTAGGGCGGCGGCGCGGGGCGTTGGGCGGTCGGGTGGCGGCGCGGGGCGTTCGGCGGTGGGGCGGCGGCGCGGGGCGTTCGGCGGTGGGGCGTTCAGCACGCCTCCTCGAACTTCACCGCCTCCAGCGTCACGGGCTGCCCGTCCAGCTTCGTGCCCGCCGCCGGGCTCTGACGGCAGACCTTCCAGTGGGATTCGACGAGGACCATCCGCTTCTTCGCCGAAGCGTCCTTGACCGTGATGCTCGTCCCCGCATCGAGAGCGCGCCGGGCCACCTTCACCGACTTGTCCCGGAAGTCGGGCATGGGCGCTCCGGCCGCGGCGGACACGTCCGGTCCGGCCCCGGCGTCGGACCTGGGGCAGGTCTCCGCCAGCTTCACCGCGCCGAAGTCCACCGTCTTACGGGTGTCGGCCACGCCGGGGCCGGGCGTCTGCGTACAGACCTTCCAGTTCCGGTCCAGCGCCTGCATACGCCCGCGCCCGAGCGCGTCGTGGCTGCGCAGCACCCGGAACCCGGCCGCCTGCGCCGCGTCCTGCGCGCTCTGCAGCCCCTTGCCCACCAGGTCGGGCAGCGTGGCCCTGCGGGCCGGGGCGGGGCCCGGCGTGGTCTCCGCGGCAACGCTCGGCCCCGCCCCGGCTTTCGTGGCCGAAGCTCCGCTGCCGTCGGCACTCCCCGAGGACTGGCAGCCGGTGAGCCCGAGGCAGAGCGCCGCGAGGGCGGCGGCGGTGACGGTGGTGCGGTGCATGGTTCCCCCAGTACGGAAACGGCTCCGGTACGGATACGACGGCAGTACGGCTACCACGCCGCTACGGGCATGGCGTCGTGACATGCCGTGACGGGGACGATGACCGCCGATCACCGGCAAGGGTTGTACGGAACGCCGGGGGAATTCCTGTTCGCCGGCCGTCGGGTCAGTGCTCGACGACGGGGACCGACACCTCGGGAGTCTCCACCGGCGCCCCGGCGGAATCTTCCGGCTTCGCGGGAGTCTCTTCCGGCTCCGCGTATCCCTGGTTCGCGATGGCCTTGTGGTGGCGGACCACCTCTCCGATGATGAAATTCAGGAATTTCTCGGCGAAGGCCGGATCCAGTTTGGCGTCCTCGGCCAGTTTCCGCAGCCGGGCGATCTGGGTGGCCTCACGGGCCGGGTCGGCGGGCGGGAGGTTGTGGCGGGCCTTGAGTTCACCGACCTGCTGGGTGCACTTGAAGCGCTCGGCGAGCAGGTGGACCAGTGCGGCGTCCAGATTGTCGATGCTGCCGCGCAGGTAGATCAGGCGCTCGCGCGCCTCCTCGTCGGCGACGGAGGTCGCGTCGCCCGCCTGTGGTGCGGTCCCCTCGCTCATGTACGTCTCGCCAATCTGGTCGTACCGGCCACCCCGGTCGGGCAGTGCTGATCCTGTGCACACTACCCGGCCGCGGGCATACGGCTTAACCGTGTGAACCGCACGGCGCGCGCAGGCTCCGCAGATGGCGGGCGGAGCGGCGGGCGGTCGACAGGGAGCCGGCCGGGTTGGCGGCCGGGTCCACGGCGTCGTCGCGCTCGACGATCCAGTGGGCGGAGCGACGGCCCCTGCGGCGCTCCACCGCGGCGAGGAAGCTGCGGTAGTCGATGTCGCCGTCGCCGACGTCCACCATGCGGTAGCCGTCCTGGGTGGCGGTGTCGTGTTCGCCGTCCTTCACGTGGAAGAGGGGGTAGCGGGCGGGCGCCTTCAGGACGTAGTCGAGCGGTTCGAAGGGCGCGGGAGTGCCGTCCGGGCGCCGGGAGAACCGGTACTGGGCGACATAGGCCCAGAAGATGTCCATCTCGAAGAAAACGAGATCGGGGTCGGTCTCCGCGAGCAGCACGTCGTAAAGGCGGACGCGTGGGTCGTCGGTGGCGAAGGCGAATTCCTCGGCGTGGTTGTGGTGGTAGAAACGCATTCCGCGGGCACGGGCGGCAGCGCCGTACGCGTTGAATTCGGCGGCGGCCCGTTTCCAGGCGTCCACGGTGTTGCCGTAACGGTCGGGGACGGAGGGCGTGCCGATGTACGGCAGCCCGAGGGCCCCGGCGTCGTCGAGGACCCGGGCCAGGCTGGTGGCGAACGTGTACGCGGTGGGGTCGGCGGAGGCGTACCCGACGTGGCTGCCGATGCCGCGCAGGCCGTTGTCCCTGAGGAGCCGCCGGAGCCGGGGCAGGGTGATCGCGCCGGCGGAGCCCTGGGTGTAGCCGGCGAGCTCGACCTCGTCGTAGCCGTGGCGGGCGAGTTCCTCGAAGACCCGGGCGAAGCCGAGGGACGCGGTCTGGTCGCGGAGTGTGTAGAGCTGGATGCCGAGGCGGCCGGGCGGGAGTACGGGGCGGTGGTGGGGGTGCCGGGCGGGGGTCGGCGGGGTGGCGGGCTCCGTGCCGGTCCGGGCGGCGTGTGCGGGGCCGGTCGCGGTGCCGAGGAGGGCTGCGGCGGAGGCGCCGGCGGCCACACCGAGGAAGCCGCGGCGGTGCAGGGTCCGTCTCAAGGCGGCTTGCCGGGGGTCGTGGTGGTGCGGGCGAGGGGTCATGGCGGGCGGGCTCCTTGGAGTGGGGGTGAAGTGGTGGTGGGGTGGGGTGGTGGTCGTGCTCGTGCTCGTGCGAGCCGCGTTGTCAGTGGGTGCGGGCAAGATGAAGGAGCAGGGACTTCACGTCGGTGGCGGAGAAGGGGGTGTGCAGGGGTGCGTCGGGGGCGGAGCAGATGAGGACGGGGCCGTCGGCGGGGTCGGCTCCGGCGGCGGGCAACAGGCCGTGGCTGCCGCGTACGGGCGCTGGGTCGAGCGGGACGACCGCCATGCGGTAGCGCATCCCGGCCTTCTTGCGGGCCAGTGCGGTCGCCGCGCGCAGGCGTACGTACGGGTCGCGGGGGTCCATGAAGAGTTCGGCCGGGTCGTAGCCGGGTTTGCGGTGGATGTCGACGAGGCGCGCGAAGTCGGGGGCGCGGGCGTCGTCGAGCCAGTAGTAGTACGTGAACCAGGCGTCGGGCTCGGCGAGGGCGACGAGTTCGCCGGAGCGGGGGTGGTCGAGGGCGTGTGCTTTCTTGCCCTCGTCGTCGAGCAGCCGGTCCAGGCCGGGCAGTCCGGCCAGGGCCGCGCGGGTGGCGGCGAGGTCTTCCGGGTCGCGTACGTAGACGTGGGCGATCTGGTGGTCGGCGACGGCGAAGGCCCGGGAAGCGGTGGGGTCCAGGTATTCCATGCCGTCCTGTGTGTGCACTTCCAGCAGGCCGGCGCGGCGCAGGGCGCGGTTGACGTCCACGGGCCGGCGGACGGGGCGGATGCCGTATTCGGACAGGGCGACGACGGTGACGTCCTCGTCGCGGGCGTCGGCCAGGAGGGGGCCGATGACGGTGTCGAGCGCGGCGGCGGCTGCCGCGGCGCGCGGGTCGTCGGGGCCGTAGCGCTGGAGGTCGTAGTCGAGGTGCGGCAGGTAGCAGAGGGTGAGGTCGGGGCGGCGGGTGCGCAGCAGGTGGCGGGTCGCGTCGGTGATCCACTGCGAGGAGGGGAGCGATGCGGTGGGGCCCCAGTAGGTGAAGAGGGGGAAGGTGCCGAAGCGGCCGGTGAGTTCGTCGTGGAGGGACGGCGGCCGGGTGTAGCAGTCGGGTTCCTTGCGGCCGTCGGCGTAGTAGACGGGGCGCGGGGTGACGGTCCAGTCGGTGCCGGCGCCCATGGCGTACCACCAGCAGACGTTGGCGACCGTGTAGCCGGGGTGTTCGCGGCGGGCGGCGTCCCAGATCTTGTCGCCCGTGACGAGGGCGTTGTGCTGGCGCCAGAGGTGGACCTCGCCGACGTCCCGGAAGTACCAGCCGTTGCCGACGATGCCGTGCCGGGCGGGAGTCGTGCCGGTGAGAAAGGTGGACTGGACCGTGCAGGTGACGGCGGGCAGCACGGTGTCCAGCGGCGTGGACGCACCGGAGTCCGCGAGCGCCTTGAGGTGCGGCATGTGCGCGAGGAGGCGGGGGGTGAGACCGACGACGTCGAGGACGAGCAGGCGGTTCGGGGCTGCGCTCATGGGGTCCCTTGGGGTCGAGTTCCGTGGGTCCGGGGTCGGCTAGCGGGTTCGGGGGCCGCGGAGAGGGCGGATTTGGCGGCGGGGGCGGGTTCGGGGGTGAGGCGAACTGATGCCTCGCCGGGGCGCCGAGGGCGTCGCGTTCGCCGCAGTCCCGCAGTCCCGCAGTCCCGCAGTCGCCGATGGCGTGCAGCCGGCCGTCGGGGTGCAGCCTCAGGCGCATGTCCCGTCGTCTGCCTCATTCCCCGCCGCGGAGGATGGAGTTGCCCTCGTGCAGGGCGCCCGGCGCCGGGGTGCTGAGGTCCAGGCGCCCGCTGCGGCCGTAGAACTCGACGGGGTTGCGCCACAGGACCCGGTCCACGTCGTCCTCGGTGAAACCGGCGGCCAGCATCGCCTCACCGACACGCCGCGTCTTCAGCGGGTCGCTGCGGCCCCAGTCGGCGGCGGAGTTGACCAGCACCCGGTCGGTGCCGTGCAGACGCAGGATGCGCACCATGCGGCCCGGGTCCATCTTGGTGTCCGGATAGATGGAAAAGCCCAGCCAGCAGCCACTGTCAGTGGCCTGCCCTACCGTTGTCTCATTGAGATGGTCCAGGACGACGTGATCGGGGGGCAGTGCGGATTCGCGCAGGACGTCGAGGGTGCGGCTGAGGCCCGCCGCCTTGTCGCGGTGGGGGGTGTGGACGAGGGCCGGCAGGCCGTGGTCCGCGGCGAGCTGGAGCTGGGCGGCGAGGGCGGTGTCCTCGGCGGGGGTCATCGAGTCGTAGCCGATCTCGCCGACGGCGACGACCGGGTCTTTTACGAGGTAGCGGGGCAGGGCTTCGAGGACGGGGGTACAGCGGGGGTCGTTCGCCTCCTTGGGGTTGAGGGCGAGCGTGCAGTGGTGGGCGATGCCGTACTGGGCGGCGCGGAAGGGTTCCCAGCCCAGAAGGGAGTCGAAGTAGTCGAAGAAGCTGGCGGGTGAGGTGCGGGGCTGCCCCATCCAGAAGGAGGGCTCGACGACGGCGCGGACACCCGCGGCGTACATGGCTTCGTAGTCGTCCGTGGTGCGGGAGGTCATGTGGATGTGCGGGTCGAAGATGCGCATCATCGGGGCTCCTCGCGTGCCGGGGGCGCGATACGGGGCGGGGACGGGAAGGGGAAAGCGGGTTCAGGTGTGGGTGCGGGTTCAGGTGCGGATGCGGACGTGGGTGCCGGAGCGGGCGGGGAGGAGGGTGCGGCAGGGGCGGCGGACGCGGGCTGGGCGGTGAGGTCCAGGACGCGCCGGAGATCGGCGGGTACGGGGCGGTACGCGGCGGTGCGCTCACGGGCGTACGCGGCGAGCATGTGGCCCAGCTCCGTGTCCCCGCGGGCGCGTTCGGCCAGATCGGCCACGGCAGCCACCGGGACACCGGTGAACAGGCACTTCAGCACGGCGTGCCGCCAGGCGTGCGGATCGAGGTAGCGGGCGGCGTACGGGCCCACGGCTGCGGCGACCAGCCGGGTGTCGTCGGTGCGCAGCGCGTCCTCGACGAGCGGCCGGGCGCTCGGACCGAGGTCGAGGTGGGGCAGCGCCATGAGCACGGCGCGGCGTTCGGCGGCGGTGCCGTGCTCGTAGAGCCGGGTGACGGTGCGGGCGTCGGCGCGGGCCGTGTGCAGCAGCAGGATACGGGCGGCCTCGGCCGCCTCCGGGTCCCGCGCGTGCGGCGGCTCGCGGCGGGTGCAGTGCCGTCCCGCCGAGGCGAAGCGCATCTCCCACACGGGCAGGGCGTACGCGGTGTAGGAGAGGTCACCGCGGTTCGTGGCGGGGGCTGGGGCCGGGGATGTTGTGGGTGTCGCGGGGTCTGTGGGTGTCGCAGGGGCCGGGGGCTCCAGGGGCTCCAGGGGCTGCGAAGAGCTGGAGGTGTGGTGGGCGGTGAGGGCGGCTTCGGCGTGCGCTTCGTCCAGCGCCTCGTCGAGCCAGGCGCGCGCGGCGCCGCCGAGCCGGTCGCGCAGGGCCTTGTGCAGCTTGGCCATCCAGGCTTCCGGCGTCAGCATCGCGGTCCTCCGGCGCTCGGGGTGGGTGGGCCCAACGGGGCGGCGGGGCATGCCGGTTCGGAATGTCGTACCGCTTCGGTGGGGCGTGACGGGTGGGTGGGGCGTGACGGCTCGTGGGACAGGTGTACCGATTCTGCGGCGCGCAGGAAGGAGAGGGAGGTACGGGCGAGGTACGGGCCCGCGTGGGAGTGGCGGGGCAACTCGACGCTGACCAGGCCCTGGTAGCCGGTGTCCCGGAGGGCTGCCAGGACCGGCGGGAAGTCGATCTCGCCCGCTCCGAACGGGAGGTGCTCGTGCACGCCGCGCCGCATGTCCTCGATCTGGACGTGTCGCAGCCAGGGCGCGGCCGCACGGACACATGCCGCGGGCGGGTCGGATTCCGAGCACTGGCAGTGGCCGATGTCCAGGGTCAGACCGAGGACATCGGCGGGCGGGGCACCGAGCGCGTCGGGAGTATCAGGCTCCCCCGGGATACCGGACTCGTCGGGGGCACCGAACGCGTCGGGGGCACCGGCGGTGTCCGGGACGGCCGGTCGGTTCGGGGTGGTTCGGGCGTGGGCGCCGGCGAGTGCCGCGCGCAGGCGGTGGAAGCCGGTGAGGTCGGAGAGGAGGTGGCCCGGTTCGGGTTCGACGGTGAGGGGGACGCGGGCGGTGGCGGCCGCGTCGAGTACGGGGGCGAGCGCGCCCGCGAGGCGTTGCCAGGCGGTGGACTCCGGCGTGCCGGTGGGCCGGACGCCACTGAAACAGTGCACGGCCGTGGCGCCCAGGTCCGCGCCGACGCGGACCGCGGTGCGGAGCAGGCCGACGCGGGCCGCGCGGGCGTCCGGGTCGGGATCGAGGAGCGAGGGGTGGTGCTTGCGGCGGGGGTCGAGGACGTACCTGGCGCCGGTTTCGACGGCAGCGGCCAGGCCCAGAGCGTCGAGCCGGCGTGCCAGTCGAGCGGTGCGTGAGGGGAGGTCCGGGGCCAGCGGGTCCAGGTGCATGTGGTCGAGGGTGAGGGCGACGCCGTCGTAGCCGAGGTCGGCGAGGAGGGCGAGCGCGTCGGTCAGCCGGAGGTCGGTCAGGCCGTTGGTGCCGTAGGCCAGGCGCAGCGGGTTCGTTGCCGGCCTGGGGTTCGTGGTCGGCCTGGAGTTCGTGGTCGGTCTGGGGTTCGTGGTCGGCCTGGAGTTCGTGGTCGGTCTGGGGTTCGTGGTCGGTCTGGGGTTCGTGGTCGGCCTGGGGTTCGTGGTCGTCATGTCGGGCTGACCTTCCGGGACAGCCGCCGGGCGGCGGGCGCGAGGGCCAGCAGGGCGGCGCCCGTTCCGGGTGCGCCGGCACGGGTGCTGAGCGCCGCCTGAAGCGGGATCATGGCGCGGATTCCGCTGCCGACGGCGCGTTGGAGCAGGTACGGGGAGGGGTTGAGGGCCGCGTGGAAGAGCGGCCGCGCGGCTGCCCCAACATAGAGGGCCGCGGTGGCGGCTCCGGCCAGGGTGCACAGCCGACGGCGCGCGTCCTCAGGCCGTGAACCCGCAGGCCATATCCCCGCAGGCCATGTCCACGCAGGTCGCACGCCCGCAGACCGCACGCTTGCAGACCGCACGCTTGCAGGCCGCACGCCCGCAGACCAAAAGCCCGCAGACCGTGTTCCCTCCGGCCACGCGCCCGCCCTTAGCGTCCCCGCCCTTGGTGTCCCCGCCTTTGGAGCCTCCGCACCTGGCGTCCCCGCGGTCGCTGTCGCCACGAGTGCTTCCGTTCGGGGTGCACGGCGTCCGGCCGCCGCTCCGCCTACCACCGCCACCGCCCCCAATGCGGCCAACGGCAGGGCCGACGAGCTGCCCTGGGCTTCGTGGCGCGAGACGGTGGTGACGGCGAGGGTGTGGGCGCCCAGCAGCGCGGCCGACGGCAGCGCCCGTCCGGCCGCCCGTCCGGCCGCCGGCCCCCACCCGTACCCCAACCGCTCCCGCCCGCTCCCCCACGTCCGAGCCCGCTCCCCCAGCGGAACCGCCGACACCGCCCCCTGCACCACATCCAGCGCGCGGGCGCAGGCCATGGCGAAGGGGCCCGCCGGGGTGTTCTTGAGGCGGAGGTCGTAGGCCCACACGGTGGCGGTGAGCGCGGTCGCGGTGACGAGGGTCGGGCGGCCGGCCGCTCCCGCCAGGGCGAGGCCCGCCGCCGTGAGCCCGGCGGCGGCGCCGAGGGCGGCGACCGGGTTGATGCGGCCGGACGGAATGGGCCGCCCGGGACGTTCGACGGCGTCGGTGGCGCGGTCGGCCCAGTCGTTCAGCGCCATGCCCGCCTCGTACAGGCAGAGGGACGAGCCGATGGCGAGGAGGCTGCGGCGGCCGGGCCGGTATCCGGCCGCCGCGGCTCCCGCCAGCAGATCCCCCGGGACACTGAACAGGGCCGAAAAGCGCAGGAGTTCAGCCCAGGCGGAAACACGCCCAGAAGCAGAAGCAGAAGCAGCGGCAGCGGCAGCGGCAGCGGCAGCGGCAGCGGCAGAACCAGAGGAATCGCGCTCAACAACGCCCCCACCACCCGCACCCAACACAAACATCATCAACACCCCCGAAGACCGTCGGCGAACGCCACCAGCGCCGCATACTGATCGGCCAGTGCGGCGGACCCGCCGTCCGGGTCCTTGAAGTAGAAGCCGAGGGGGGTGAGGGGCCCGGAGAGGCCGGCCGCGTGCGCGGCGGCCACCAGGCGGACGAGGTCGAGGACCAGCGGCGCGGCGAGTGCCGAGTCGCAGCCCTGCCAGACGGTCTGGAGGATCATGCGGCTGCCGAGGAAGCCTTCGAAGGCGACATGGTCCCAGGCGGTCTTCCAGTCGCCGAGGGCCGGGACGTTGTCGATGTGCACCTCACCGGGCGGTGCCGCGCCGAGGCTGTCCGCCAGGACGCGCGCCTTGCCCGCGTTCTTGGCGGCGGCGGCCGCCGGGTCGGTCAGGGTGGCGCCGTCGCCGCCGCCGAGCAGGTTGGTGCCCGACCAGGCACGGACCGCAAGGGCCCGCTGGGCGAACATCGGGGCGAGCACGGAGCGCAGGAGGGTCTGCCCGGTCTTGCCGTCCCGGCCCGCGTACGGCAGTCCGCTGCACACGGCCATCTGCTGGAGCAGCGGGTGGTGGAGGCCGGTGGACGGCGTGAAGTTGACGTACGGGCAGCCCGCGCGCAGCGCCGCGTGCGCGTAAAGGGAACTGGCCGGAAGACGATCGTCCACAGCACCGCCCCACCCCTCGGCCCTTCCACCACTCCTCTCACCACCCGCCGACGGCTCCGTGGAGGCCACGTTGACGACGACCGCCCGCTCCAGGGCATGGGTCCGCACAAAAGCGCGCAGGTCGGCAGTGAACGCGGTGACCAGTTCCCGGTCGTCGCGGCCGTCGCCGGGGAGCGGGCCGCCGGGCCGTACCGCTTCGTCGGCCGCGGCGAGTTCGGCGCGTACGGCGTGCGGCAGGCCGTACGGGAGCACGCCGCCCGCGGCCAGTTCCTCGGCCCGCTTGGGCAGCGGGTACGACGCGGTGTCGTGGCCGCCGAAGACGAGGGAGGACAGCGGCGGCAGCGGGACCCCTTCGAACGGCGCGGTCTCGGTGACCATGCCGGTCGGCGGGTGCAGTCCGGCGGCGACGGCGGCGCAGCCGGCGATCACGGTCGTCGCGACCGATCCGCGCGCCCCGACCAGCCACACCCCCGTACGACCGCCCCCGCCCCCGTCGTCCCCTCTCGCGTACTCCCGTCCCTCCGTACGCCCCACGCGCCCCGCCATCCGTTCCGCGCCCGTCATCCCCTGCCGCCCTTCGCCGCCGCCGCGAGCTCCTTCACCCGGATGTTGCGGAAGGAGACCCGGTCCTGGTCACCGTGGTTCTGGATGCCGATGTGGCCCTGGCGCAGGCTGCGCGCCGGGTCCGTGTTCGTGAAGTCGTTGATCGCGCGGCCGTTGAGGTGGACGCGCAGGCGTTCGCCCTCGACCCGCAGTTCGTAGGTGTTCCACTCGCCCGGCGGGTTCAGCGCGGCGTCGCGCGCCTTGAGGTCCGCGGCCCGGAAGGCGTAGACGGACCCGGTGGTGCGGTCCGGCGCGTCGGTGGCGTCGATCTGGATCTCGTAGCCGTTGTTCACCGCCGACCAGGGGTCGTCGGAGGGCGGGAAGCCGAGGAAGACGCCGGAGTTGTCGTCGCCGTCGGCGCCGGACATCTTCCAGTCCAGTTTGAGGGAGTACGAGGCGAACTCCCGGGCCGCGTACCAGAGCATCCCCATGCCGCCGTCGGAGGTGAGGGTGCCGTCCTCCAGGGTGAAGGAGCCGGGGCCGGCCTGTTTCCAGCCGCGGGTCGAGGTGCCGTCGAAGAGTGCCCGGTAGCCGTTCTCCGGGCGGCAGTCGGCCTGTGCGGCGCCGGTGGCCCAGCGGAGGCCGCCCAGCAGGTGCGTGCGGAAGGCGGGGTCGGAGAAGGATTCCGCGGTGTGTCCGCCTCCGGTGTAGAAGGCCCGGCCGCCGCGGTATTCCTGGCACCAGGCGATGGGGTGGTCGTCGCGCATCGTGCCGCCGCTGTACGTGGACTCGTCCAGGGCGGCCAGGACGTGGGCGCGGGTGCGCGGGCTGCTGCGGTAGTTGTACCACTCGTCGGTGCGGCCCCAGGCGGCCGGAAGGCGGGCGGTGGCCGGGTGGGCGCGGTCTTCGACGCGTACGGTGGCGGGCTGCACGGCGGGGTGGGAGTGGAAGTACGCGCCGGCCAGGCCGCCGTAGAAGGGCCAGTCGTATTCGGTGTCGGCGGCGGCGTGTACGCCTGCGTATCCGCCGCCGCGCGCGATGTAGCGTTCGAAGGCCTGCTGCTGGGCGGGGCGCAGCACGTCGCCGGTGGTGGAGAGGAAGACGACCGCGGCGTAGCGCGCGAGGCGGGTGTCGGTGAAGGCGGCGGCGTCCTCGGTGGTGTCCACGGTGAAGCCGTGCTGCCGGCCGAGGTCCTGGACGGCGGCGATGCCGTGGGGGATGGAGTCGTGCCGGAATCCGGCGGTCTTGGAGAAGACCAGGACCCGGCTGTCCGTGCGTTCGACGGGGGCTCGGGGGGTGCTGCCGGGCAGGGTCATGGTCGCCAGCAGGGTGGCGGCGACCATGGCGGTGGTGGCCGGCCGGGCACAGGCGTACATGTCGGTTCTCCTTCCTCCGGCCACGGGGCGGGCGGCCGGCGGCATCGCGTCCGGTCGTCCCGGGCGCCGTCCGCCCGCCCCGGTGGCCACCTGGGTCAGCCGGTGGTGAAGGTGAAGTCGTCCACGTCGAAGAGGGCGCCCGTGCCGCTCCCCTTGAAGACGAGGTACAGCGTGGTGGTGCCGCCGGGCGGGCTGCCGTTCAGGGCGGTGCCGACGTCGACGAAGGTCTCCCAGCCGCCGGTCACCGGTACCTTGACGCTGCCGAGCAGCCGTCCGTCCGCCCGGCCGGTACGGATTTCCAGCGTGCCGCCGGCTCCGGCGGAGGAGACGCGGGCGGTGAACTGCTTCGCGTTCTTGACGATGTAGGGCTGGAACGCGATCCAGTCGCCGTGGTGGATGTCGCCGACCGTGCGGCCGCCGTGCGCCGGTGCGTGGCTGACGACGCGTACGCCCTGTGAGGTGCCGAAGTGCTCGGCCTGCCGGTGCCGGGGCTGGGTGACGGCCTGGTCGTGGGCGGTCAGCGGCGGCTGGCCGTTGGCGCCCCGGTCGGTGTACTCGGCGTCGAAGACCCCGAAGATGTTGGCGTTGGGGTCGTGTTCGCCGTCCGCCCTGGTCCGGATGGTGCCGGAGCAGCCGTTCGCGGTGGTGACGGGGTGGCCGTGGCTGTCGTGGCCGAGGATGTGGGTGACCTTGACCCGGGCGCAGTCGACGGCCCGGTCCTCGGGGTCGCTCACCTCGACCTCGAACGGCACCGTGTCGCCGAAGGTGAACAGCTGTCCGTCACCGGGGAGTCGCAGGGTGACCTTGGGCGCGGTGTTGCCGACGGTCAGGTACACGCTCGCCGTGCCGGTCCGGCCGCCGGGGTCCCGGGCGGTCACGGTCGCGGTGTAGGTGCCGTTCCCGCGGTAGGTGTGGGTGGGGTTCTGCTGGTGCGCGGCCGTGCCGTCGCCGAAGTTCCAGGTGTACGTGAGCGTGTCGCCGTCCGCGTCGGTGGCCGAGGCGCCGAACCGCACTTTCAGCGGCGCTTGCCCGGAGGTGCGGTCGGCCCTGGCCTCGGCGACCGGTGAGTGGCCGCCGGTGGCGTTCTCGATGCGGTAGAGGGCGGAGTTCTCGTCGCCGTTGAAGTAGCCGGTTCCGTAGTCCAGGACGTACAGCGCGCCGTCCGGGCCGAAGGCCATGTCCATGACCTGGGTGCCCTTCCAGGGGAAGGCGTTGATGGACCGGACCGTGCCGTCGCCGGCCTGTTCGATGCGTTTGATCCAGCGGCGCCCGAACTCCCCGGCGAAGAAGTTCCCTTCGTACGCCTGCGGGAACTTCACCTGGGAGGCGGAGGCGGCGTCGTAGCGGTAGACGGGCCCGGCCATCGGGGACTCGGAGCCGGTGCCGAATTCGGGCACCGACCCGCCGTCGTACGGTATCCACGCGGGCCGGGCGGCCGGCAGGGCGGTCAGGCCGGTGTTGCGCGGCGAGGTGTTCTTCGGTGCGGCGCAGTCGAAGGCGGCGCCCGGGGTTTCGGTGGCGAAGTCGTAGTCGGCGTAGGCGTCGTTGTTGCCGGTGCAGTACGGCCATCCGTAGTTGCCGGGCCCGGTGACGCGGGCGAACTCGACCTGTCCGGCGGGGCCCCGCTGCGGATCGGCGGCGCCCGCGTCGGGGCCGTAGTCGCCGACGTAGACGGTGCCGGTCGGCTTGTCGACGCTCATCCGGAAGGGGTTGCGGAAGCCCATCGCGTAGATCTCGGGCCGGGTCCTTACCGTGCCCGGCGGGAAGAGGTTGCCGTCGGGAACGGTGTACGTGCCGTCCGCGCCGACCTTGATGCGCAGGATCTTGCCGCGCAGGTCGTCGGTGTTGCCCGCGCTGCGCTGGGCGTCGTAGGCGGGGTTGCGGATCTCGCGCTCGTCGAGGGGCGTGAACCCGTCGGAGGCGAAGGGGTTGGAGTCGTCGCCGGTGGACAGGTAGAGGTTGCCCTGCGCGTCGAAGTCGATGTCGCCGCCCACGTGGCAGCAGATGCCGCGGGAGGCGGGCACGTCCAGGATCTTCTTCTCGCTGCCGGTGTCCAGGGTGCCGTCGGTCTTCAGCACGAAGCGGGAGAGGCGGTTGACGCCGTCGAACTTCGCGAAGTCCGCGGCGGTGCCCTCGTCGGGGGCGTCGCCCGGCGGGGTGCCGAGCGGCGGCGCGTAGTAGAGGTAGACGAAGCGGTTGGCGGTGAAGCCGGGGTCGATGCCGACGCCTTGCAGGCCTTCCTCGTCGTGGCTGTAGACGGGCAGCCTGCCCGCGACTTTCGTGGTGCCGCCCGCGTCGGTCAGGCGAACCGTTCCGTCGCGTGAGGTGTGCAGCACGGAGCGGTCGGGGAGGACGGCGAGCGTCATCGGCTCGCCCGTCTCCGGTTCGCCCTTGGCGAGGGTGACCTGCTGGAAGTCCTCGGCCGCGGCCGTCGGAGCGGCGGCCGTCGCCGCCGTGCGCCCGGCCGGAGCGGCCTCGGCGGCCGGTCCACCGGACAGGGCCAGGGACGTGGCGGCCAGCAGCGCGCTCGCGAACAGGGCGAGTGCCGGGCGCGGGCCGCCTCGGCATGATCTTCGGTGCACGGTTGCCTCCCTTGCGGAGGGGTGTGGGATCTTGCAAAACCAGCCCTGCCCGCCCTCATGCGCCGGACGGGTCCGCCTCATACGCCGAACGGGACCGCCCTCACACGCCGGTCGGGTCCGCACCGAAGGCCGCGTCGAACGCGGCGGCGGGCGGCTCGTGATCGTACGACTTGAGGTGGGCCAGCGCCTCGGGCGCGCCCTGGAGGCGGTCCATGCCCGGGTCCTCCCACTCCACCGACACCGGGCCCTCGTAGCCGATCGAGCGCAGCATCCGGAAGACGTCCTCCCAGGGCACCTCGCCGCGACCGGCCGAGACGAAGTCCCAGCCGCGGCGCGGGTCGCCCCAGGGCAGGTGGGAGCCGAGGCGGCCGTTGCGGCCGTCCAGCCGGCGCCGCGCCTCCTTGCAGTCCACGTGGTAGATCCGGTCCCGGAAGTCGTACAGGAAACCGGCCGGATCGACGTCCTGCCAGACGAAGTGGCTGGGGTCGAAGTTGAGGCCGAAGGCGGGGCGGTTGCCGACCGCTTCCAGGGCGCGGCGGGCGGTCCAGTAGTCGTAGGCGATCTCGCCGGGGTGCACCTCGTGGGCGAAGCGCACGCCCTCCGCGTCGAAGACGTCCAGGACCGGCCCCCAGCGTTCCGCGAAGTCCGCGTACCCCGCTTCGATCATCCCGGGTGGTACGGGCGGGAACATCGCCACCAGATGCCAGATGGCGGAACCGGTGAAGCCGACCACGGTCCGTACGCCGAAGGCCGCGGCGGCGCGCGCGGTGTCCGCCATCTCCGCCGCGGCCCGCCGCCGTACGCCCTCGGGCTCGCCGTCGCCCCAGACGCGGGCGGGCAGGATGGCGCGGTGCCGCTCGTCGATGATCGCGTCGCAGACGGCCTGCCCCACCAGGTGGTTGGAGACCGCCCAGCACTTCAGGCCGTACTTGTCGAGCAGTTCGCCCCGGGTGGCGAGATAGCCGGGCTCTCCGACCGCCCGGTCGACTTCGAAGTGGTCTCCCCAGCAGGCGAGTTCCAGACCGTCGTATCCGAAGTCGCGGGCGAGCCGGCACACCTCTTCCAGGGGCAGGTCCGCCCACTGTCCGGTGAAGAGCGTGAACGGTCTGGCCATACGGGCCTCCTCGGGGCTGGCGGGGCGGGCGGTGCGGCGGAGGGGGAGAGGGAAACCATCGGGGGCGGAGCCGCAACTGACAAGAGGGAGCGGGGAGTCAGGTGGGGCACTCCGGCCAGTCCGGCCGGTTCGGCCAGTCCGGCCGGTCCGGCGGCCGGCGCAACCGGTCCGACCGGTCCGACCGGTCCGACCGGCACAACCATTCCAACCGATACGCCCCGTCCGGTGAAACGTTCAGACCCATGACGCGGGTACGGGCACGGGCGTGTACGCGCAGTTCCTGGCGGCGCTGTCCTGCACGGCCGCCAGCACCCGCTGCACCTGGAGCCCGTCCGCGAAGGACGGTGCGGGTTCGGTGCCGTCGGCGATGGCGTGCACGAGGTCGCGGGCCTGGTGGACGAAGGTGTGCTCGTAGCCGAGGCCGTGGCCGGGCGGCCACCACGCCTCCAGGTACGGGTGGCCGGGTTCGGTGACCAGGATGCGGCGGAACCCGGCCGCGACGGCCGGTTCGGTGTGGTCGTGGAAGGAGAGTTCGTTGAGCCGTTCCAGGTCGAAGGCGAGCGAGCCGCGCTCCCCGTTCAGCTCGATGCGCAGCGCGTTCTTGCGGCCCGCGGCGACCCGGCTGGCCTCGAAGGAGGCGAGCGCGCCGGAGGCGAGACGGCCGGTGAACAGGGCGGCGTCGTCGACGGTGACGGTGCCCCGGCCGCCCGTGGGCAGCGGCCGTTCCCGTACGAAAGTGCCGGTGACCGCGGAGACGCCCGCCAGCGGCTCCCCCGCCAGGTGCTGGGCCAGGTCGACGAGGTGCGCGCCGAGGTCGCCGAGCGCGCCCGAGCCCGCCTGTTCCCGGCGCAGCCGCCAGCTCAGGGGTGCCTCGGGGTCGACCAGCCAGTCCTGAAGATAGGTGGCGCGTACGTGCCGCAGGGTGCCGATCCGGCCGTCCCGCACCATACGGCGGGCGAGCGCGACGGCCGGGGTGCGGCGGTAGTTGAAGCCGACCATGGCGAGATTTCCCCGGGCACGGGCGGTGTCGGCGGCGGCTGCCATGGCCTCCGCCTCCGCCACGGAGTTGGCCAGGGGTTTCTCGCACAGGACGTGTTTGCCCGCGGCGAGCGCCGCGACGGCGATCTCGGCGTGGCTCTCGCCCGGCGTGCAGATGTCGACGAGCTGTACGTCGTCGCGCTCCAGCAGCCGCCGCCAGTCGGTCTCGGCGACGGCCCAGCCGTGCCGGGCCGCCGCGGCGGCGACGGCGTCCCGGTCCCGGCCGCAGACCGCGTTCATCGCGGGGCGCAGCGGCAGGTCGAAGACGCGGCCCGCGGTGCGCCAGCCCTGGGAGTGGGCGGCGCCCATGAAGGCGTAACCGACCATGCCGACGCCCAGTACGGTCCGCTGCCGGTGCGGTCGGGCCGGCCGCGTGCCCCGTGGTGCGGTGTCGCGGGCCCCGTCGTCTTCGGCGTGTGGTGCTGTCGGTTGCTGCGCGTGGTCATCCATGCGTCACCTCGTCGGTCGGCCGTGGTCGGCGGTCTTCCGGGGAACTGCGCGAGGGGGAGGTCAGCTGAAGCCGGTGGGGAGGTGGTCGTCGACGTTGTCCTTGGTGACGACGGCGGAGTAGAGGGTCACGGAGGCGGGGATCTCGTGTTCGGCGGTGCCGGAGATGCCCCGGCCCTGGGCGAGGGCGCGGGCCAGGTCGATGGCGGAGGCCGACATGGTCGGCGGGTAGAGGACCGTGGCCTTCAGCACCGAGCGGCCGGCCTTGATGGTCTCCATGACGCGGCGGGAGCCGGCGCCGCCGACCATCAGGAAGCCGTCGCGCCCGGCCTGCTCGATGGCGCGTTCGGCGCCCACGCCCTGGTCGTCGTCGTGGTTCCACAGCGCGTCGAAGGAGGGGTGCGCCTGGAGCAGCCCGGCCATCTTCGCCTGTCCCGACTCCACGGTGAACTCGGCGGCCTGCCGCCCGACCTTGCGGATGTTGGGGTAGTTCCGCAGGGCGTCGTCGAAGCCCCTGGTGCGGTCCCGGGTCAGTTCGAGGGTGTCGGTGCCGGCCAGTTCGACGACCGTCGCGCGGGGCCGGTCCTTGAGCTGCTCGCCGATGTAGCGCCCGGCGTTCAGGCCCATTCCGTAGTTGTCGCCGCCGATCCAGCAGCGGTACGCCTGCGGGGAGGCGAAGACGCGGTCGAGGTTGACGACGGGGATGCCGGCCCGCATGGCCTTCAGCCCGGCCTGGGTGAGGGCCTTGCCGTCGGCCGGGAGGATCACCAGCACGTCGACCTTCTTGTTGATGAGGGTCTCGATCTGCCCGATCTGCTGGGCGGTGTCGTTGGAGCCCTCGGTGATGTCGAGGGTGACGTCCTTGTAGCGCCTGGCGCGGCTCCTGGCGTTCTGGTTGATGGCGTTGAGCCAGCCGTGGTCGGCCTGCGGTCCGGCGAAGCCGATGGTGACCTTCTTGCCGGGCCTGTCGTCCACGCCGCCCGCCTGCCGCTGCGCGCCGCCGTCGGCCGCGTCGCCGCGCCGGTTGCTCGTACAGGCGGTGAGGAGGGCGCCGGCCGAGACGGCCGCCGCGCCGAAGAGCAGGCCCCGGCGGCTGCCGCCCCGGTGGGACGTGGGGTCCGCCGTCGTGCCGTACGGGTCCGGCGTTCTGTCGGTCATGGCTTGTGTCCCTTCTGTACCAGTACGGCGACGACGATGATCGCGCCCTTGGCGATCTGCTGGACGGCGGTCTCCAGGTTGTTCAGGGCGAACAGGTTGGTGATCGTGGTGAAGACGAGGACGCCGAGCACCGAGCCGGTGACGGTGCCCCGGCCGCCGCTGAGCAGGGTGCCGCCGATGATCGCGGCGGCGATGGCGTCGAGTTCGTAGAGGTTGCCGTTGGTGTTCTGGCCGGACCCGGTCAGCACGATCAGCAGGAAGGCCGCGATGCCGCAGCACAGTCCGGACAGCAGATAGAGGAGCAGCCGCTGCCGCCGTACGTCGATGCCCGCCAGCCGCGCCGCCTCCGGGTTGCCGCCGACGGCCACGGTGCGCCGCCCGAAGGTCGTACGGTTCAGCAGCAGCCGGCCGGTGACGGTGACGGCGGCGAAGACCAGCACGATCGGCGGGACGCCGAGGACATAGGCGTCGCGGCGGCCCAGGTCCAGTACGGACGCGACCGACACGATCTGGGTGCCGCCCGCGCTGATCTGGAGGGCGAGGCCGCGGGCCGCGGCGAGCATGGCGAGCGTGGCGATGAACGGCACCATGCCGCCGAAGGCGACCAGCAGCCCGTTGACCAGCCCGCAGCCGAGGCCGACGAGCAGGGTGCAGAGCAGGATGCCGCCGAGTCCGTACTCCTGCGTGGCCACCGTCGTCGCCCAGACGGTGGCGAGCGCGACCATCGCGCCGACGGACAGGTCGATCCCGCCCCCGATGATCACGAAGGTGACGCCGACGGTCACCACGCCGATCACCGACGCCTGGGTGAGCACCAGTTGCAGGTTCTGCACGCTCAGGAACTGCTCGGGGCGGGTGAGGGCGCCGACGGCCACCAGCGCGGCGAGCACGCCGAGCAGCGAGAGGCTGCGTACGTCGGCCCGTCGGCGCAGCACCCCACGCGAACCCGGACCGGGCCCGCCGGACGGCCACGGGCCGGGCGACGGCGGTACCGCGGGCTGGTCCGGCGCCGGGGTACGGGCGGTGCCCGGCGGTCCGGGGCGGCGGGGCGCCTGGTCTTCGGAGGTGCTCACGTTCTCATCGGAGGTGCCCACGTTCTCTTCGGAGGTGCTCACGGTCGGTCTCCTCGCGGTGTGTCGGCGCTTTCGGCCCGCCCGGCACTCCGGGCATCTCCGAGGGCGCTCCCCGCCATGACGAGGTCGAGCACCCGGTGCTCGTCCAGCGCCGCCGCGCTGTCCTCGTGGACGACCCGGCCCTCGCGCAGGACGAGCACCCGGTCGGCCAGGCCCAGCACTTCGGGGATCTCGCTGGACACCAGCAGCACCGCCATCCCGTCGTCGGCGAGCCGCCGGACCAGCGCGTACAGCTCGGCGCGGGCACCGACGTCCACACCGCGGGTCGGTTCGTCCAGCAGCAGCACCCGGCAGCCGCGCAGCAGCCAGCGGGCCAGCACGGCCTTCTGCTGGTTGCCGCCCGACAAGGTCCGTACCGGCCGGTCCGGGTCGTCGGGCAGCAGTGACAGGTCCTGGGTGGCGGCACGGGTGGCGGAACGTTCCGCCGCGCGGTCCAGCCAGCCGGCGCGGGAGAAGCGCGGCAGCGAGGAGACCGAGACGTTGCGGCTGACGGTCTCCAGGAGCAGCAGGGCCTGCGACTTGCGCTCCTCGGGGGCGAGGCCGAGCCCCGCGCGTACCGCGGCGGGCACGCTGCCGGGACGCAGCGGACGCCGGTCGACGAGGACCCGGCCACCGGTGGGACGGCGGGCGCCGAAGACCGTCTCCAGGATCTCCGAACGGCCGGACCCGACGAGTCCGGCGAGCCCGAGGATCTCGCCCGGGTACAGATCGAAGTCCAGCGGCGCGAACTCGCCGCGCCGGGCGAGACGTCGGACGCCGAGGACGGGGGTGCGGGCAGGGGCCGCGTACGGGGCGGTGGCGCCGCGGGCCGGGACGGCGGCAGTGTCTCGGTCCCGGCCGGCGGCGCGGTCCGGGGCGGCGGCGCGGTCCGGGGCGGTGGCGGTGGCGCGCCGTGCGGGAAAGGTGTGTCCGACGGTGCGCCCGGTCATCAGGGTGACGATGTCCCGCGTGGGCGTCGTCCGCGCGTCCAGCCCGCGCGCCGCGGTCCGGCCGTCCTTGAGGACGGTGACGCGGTCGCCGACCTCGCGGATCTCCTCCAGCCGGTGCGAGATGTACACGACCGCGACACCCGCGCCGGTCAGGTCGGCGACGGTGCGGAAGAGGTTGCCGACCTCGTCCGGGTCGAGGGCGGCGGACGGCTCGTCCATGACGATCAGCCGGACGTCGTGGGACAGGGCGCGCGCCATGGAGGCGATCTGCTGCCCGGCGGCGGAGAGCGAGCCGACGGGCGCGCCCGGGTCGATCTCGGGGTGGCCGAGGCGGCCGAGGAGCCCGGCGGTCGCGGCCCGCGCCGCGCGGGAGCGGACGAAGCCGCCGGTGGCCCGCTCGTGGCCGAGGAAGACGTTCTCGGCCACCGACAGGTGTTCCACCAGGTCGAGTTCCTGGTAGATGGTGGCGATGCCGAGCCGCATGGCGGCGGCCGGGGACTTCAGGACGACCGGCCGTCCCTGCCAGCGGATCTCTCCCGCGTCGGGCCGGTGGACGCCGGCCAGCACCTTGATCAGGGTGGATTTCCCGGCGCCGTTCTGGCCGAGGAGGCAGTGCGTCTCCCCGGCCGCCACGTCGAGGTCGACGCCGTCCAGGGCCCGCACGCCGGGGAAGGACTTGGTGATGCCGTGCATGGCCAGCAGGGGGTCACCGGGGCCCGGCGGGCCGGACGAGGGTCCCGGGGCGGCCGGGGCCGGTGGTCCGGGATGGTGCTCTGGTGCCATGGCGTGCAGCCTCCTCGACGACGTCGGTGAACGGCCGGACGGTGGGTGGCGCGGTGCGATGCGGCCCGGTGGGGCGCAGTGCGGTGGAGTGCTGTGTGGCGCGATGCGGTGCGGGCTGTGCAGGGACGCGGGTACGGCGCTACGGACGTACGGCGTACGGCGTGCTCGGGGCCGCCCGTACCATCGGCCGACGCGCGCGTGAGCCGGGTGGCGGACGGCGCGTCAGGCGGGCGAGAAGAGGTGGTCGCTGATGAGGCGGGCGGCGCCGGTGACGCCGGCCACCTGCCCCAGCTCCCCGAGCACGATGGGCAGGTTGTTCGTCGCCAGCGGCAGCGACTGGCGGTAGACCTGGGTGCGGATCGCGGCGAGCAGGGTGTGGCCGAGGCCGGTGACACCGCCCCCGATCACCACCAGCCCCGGATTGAAGAAGCTGACGAGTCCGGCGATGACCTGGCCGGTGCGGGTGCCGCCGGACCGGATCAGGTCCAGCGCGACGGGGTCGCCGGAGGCGGCAGCGGCGGCCACGTCGGGTGCGCCGAGCGAGCCGTGCGCCGTCAGCCGCGCCGCCAGCTCCGGCGAGGCCCCCTCGCGCGCGGCGGCCTGTGCGTCGCGCGCGAGGGCGGCGCCGCCGAAGTACGCCTCCAGGCAGCCGCGGTTGCCGCAGGCGCAGGGGCGGCCGTCCGGTTCGACCTGGATGTGGCCGATGTCGCCGGCGCTGCCCGTCGTACCGCGGTAGACCTCGCCGCCGACGACGATGCCGCAGCCGATGCCCGTACCGATCTTGACGAAGAGGAAGTCCCGCACGGTGCGGGCGACACCCGCGTGCTGCTCCCCCACCGCCATCAGGTTGACGTCGTTGTCGACCATGACGGGGCAGCCCAGTTCCTGGCCGAGTGCCTCCCGTACGGGAAACCCGTCCCAGCCCGGCATGATCGGCGGCGCCACCGGTACGCCTTCGGGGAAGCGGACCGGCCCCGGCACGCCGATGCCCGCGCCGTCGAACCGCTCGGCCACCCCGCTCGCCTTCAGCTTGCCCGCCAGCGCGAGGGCCTGCTCGAAGACGGCGACCGGCCCCTCGCGGACGTCGACCGGCTGCGTCAGCTGGCCCAGCACCTCCAACTCGGCGTTGGTGACGGCGACATCGACCGAGGTGGCGCCGATGTCGATGCCCAGGAAACGCAGCGAGGGCGCGAGCCGGACGTTGTGCGAGCGGCGGCCGCCGCGGGAGGCGGCGAGGCCGTCGGCGACGACCAGCCCGGTCTCCAGCAGCCGGTCCACCTCCACCGCCAGTTTCGAGCGGGACAGGTCGACCTGGTCGCCGAGCTGGGCACGGGAGTTGGGGCCGTGGTCGCGCAGCAGGCGCAGGAGCCGCGCCTGGTGCGCGTTGGCCGGCCTCGCCGTCATGCGCCTCACGCCACCCCTCCAGCCGTTCTCGGCCGTACGCGGTCCGGCACCGAGCGCTGCCGGAGCTTTCGAGGGGAACGTAGCAGCGCTTGTCCGGGCGGGGAAGAAGTATGGACGGTATCGGGGGGGACTTTCTCCTGTCCGAGGACAAAGCCGGTGGCACTCACCGGTCACCGCCCCAGGGAGACCCGGGGAGAATGGACCGGTGACCTACCGCTACCGCGTTCTCGGCGCCGCACAGGCGCGCCGCCCCGACGGCACCGAGGTGCCCCTGAAGGGGGCGCGGCTGCGCGCCCTGCTGGTGGCGCTCGCGGCGGGCGGCGGGCGTCCGGTACCGGCGGCGCAGCTGATCGCCCAGGTGTGGGGCGAGGACGAGGAGCCGCCCGCGGACGCCCCGGCGGCGCTCCAGGCCCTGGTGGGCAGGCTGCGCCGGGCCCTCGGCGGGCCGGCGGTCACCTCCTCCCCCGGCGGATACGGGCTGGCCGCCGGGCCGGACGCCGTCGACCTCTTCCGCTTCGAGCGGCTGACGGCGGAGGGGACCGCCGCACTGCGCGCGGGCGATCACGCGGCCGCGGCGGACCTGCTGGACGAGGCGCTGGCACTGTGGCACGGCCCCGCGCTGGCGGATCTGCCGGGCCGGGACGGCGAGCCGCTCGCCGTTCGGGCCGAGCGGCGGCTCGGCGAGGCGCGCCGCGCCCGGCTGGCGGCCGAGGTGGCGGTGGGCCGGGCGTCCGGCACGCTCGCCGAACTGGCCGCACTGGCCGCGGCGGAGCCGCTGGACGAGCCGCTGCAGGCGCTGCGCATCCGGGCGCTGTCGGCGTCGGGGCGGCAGGCGGAGGCGTTGCAGGCGTACGAGGAGGTACGGGCCGGGCTCGCGGAGCGGCTGGGCGCGGACCCGGGCGCCGAACTGCGCGCCCTGCACGCCCGCCTGCTGGCCGGGGCCCCGGAACCGTCCGCCGCCCCGGCCCCCTCCTCTCCCCCACCGCACGGAACCCTCCGCGCCCGCCTCACCTCCTTCGTGGGCCGCTCCGGCGAACTCGGCGACCTGCGCGCCGAGTTGACCGCACAGCGACTCGTTACGCTGCTGGGCACGGGCGGCGTCGGCAAGACCCGCCTGGCCCTGGAGGCCGCGGACACCGCCGACGCACGGGCCGGGCACTGGCCCGACGGCGTCCGCGTCGCCGAACTGGCCTCCGTACGGGACGAGGCGAGCGTGCCCGAGGCCGTACTGACCGCACTAGGCGGCCGGACGACCCAGGTACGCAGGCCCGGCGCCGACGACCTGCACGCCCCCGGAGGCCCCGCGACTCCCCTCGCCCAACTGGTCGAGCACTGCGGCCGGCGGCGGATGCTGCTGGTGCTCGACAACTGCGAGCACGTGATCGGCGCGGCGGCCGAGCTGGCGCACACCGTGCTGGCCGGCTGTCCGGGCGTGACGGTGCTGGCCACCAGCCGCGAACCGCTCGCCGTCCCGGGCGAGTTCCTGCACCCCGTCGAGCCGCTGCCGCCGCGGGCCGCGCTCCGGTTGCTGGCCGAGCGGGGCGCCGCCGCGCGCCCCGGGTTCCGTACGGAGGACGATCCGGCCGCGTGCGCGGAGATCTGCCGCAGGCTCGACGGACTGCCGCTCGCCGTCGAACTGGCGGCGGCACGGCTGCGGGCACTGACCCCACGGCAGATCGCGGAACGGCTGGACGACCGGTTCCGGCTCCTGAACGGCGGCAGCCGGACCGCGCTGCCCCGGCAGCAGACGCTGCGCGCGGTGGTGGACTGGTCCTGGGACCTGCTCACGGCGGACGAGCGCGCGGTGCTGCGCCGGCTGTCCGTCTTCTCCGGGGGCTGCGAGGTGGCACAGGCGGAGAGCGTGTGCGCCGCCCCGGCACCGGCCGACGGCCCGAGCGCGCCCGCCGACGTCCTGGACGCCCTCACCTCCCTCGTCGACAAGTCACTGGTCACCGCGGCACCGGAGAGCCCGCGCGGGATGCGCTACCGGCTGCTCGAAACGGTCGCCGAGTACGCCGGGGAGCGGCTGACGGAGTCCGGTGAGCGGGCGGCCGTCGAACGGCGGCACCTGACGGCGTACCGGGAACTGGCCCGCACCGGCGAACCGGAGCTGCGCGGGCCCGGGCAGGCGCACTGGCTGGAGCGCTTCGAGACCGAGCACGACAACGTGCGGGCCGCGCTGCGCACAGCGGTGGCGCGCGCGGAGGAGCAGGAAGCGCTGTGCCTGGCGCTGTCCATGAGCTGGTTCTGGCAGCTGCGCAACCACCAGGCGGACGCCCGGCACTGGTCCGCCGCGGTCTCGGGCATCGGCCCCGACCCCTTCGCGGACCCCGTACGGCCTGCCGGGCCGCTGGCGGAGCGGTGCACGGCGCTCGCCCCGCCGTGGAGCGGGGAACGGCTGTGGGAAGCCCGGCGCGGGGTGCGGCTGCTGCTGCTGGCGAGCAGCACCGAGCAGGCCGGGCCGTCCGGGCCGGTGCGCCTGGAGCCGGTCGTGGCCGCCTACCGTCCGGGGCTGCCGCAGACGGGGCGGCAGCCGGGCGTCATGTGGTTCTTCGCCCGGCTGATGACCGGCGGTTTCACGGGGCTCGACGAGACCGTGGACGCCGTGGTGCGGCACTGCCGGGAGCTGGGCGACGGCTGGGACCTGGGGCTGGCGCTGCTGCTGCGCACCAAGCTGCTCGACAACCGGCCCGCCGAACTGGAGCGCTCCGCGCGCGACGCCGAGGAGGCCCTGACGCTCTTCGAGGCCGCCGGGGACCTGTGGGGCATCGCCGAGTCCCTGTCCGCGCGCGGCGGGACGTACGAGCGGCGCGGGCTGTACGCGCAGGCGGACGCCGATTTCGAGCGTGCCATGAGCTGTTCCGCGCGGATCGGCGCGCACGCGCAGGTACCGGAGTTCAAGGCGCGGCTGGCCGCCGTACGGCTGGAAGGCACGTACGGCGGGGATGCCGGGGACGGTGCAGTCGGCGGGGCCGGCGGGGACGGGGCCGCGGAGGCCGGGCCGCCCCTCTCGCTCCGGGTGCGCGAGGCCGAGCGGCTGCTGCTGGAGGCCGTGGCCGAGTCCCGTACGTCCTCCGGCGAGACGCTGAGCACGGCGCGGCTGCTGCTGGCCCGGCACTACGGCCGGACCGGGCGCACCGGCCCCGCCCGGGAGCAGCTGCACGAGGCCGAGCAGGCGTTCACCACTGGCACACCGGCCCTCTTCCCTGGCATGGTGACCGGCCTCCGTGGCTGGCTGGACTGTCTCGACGGTGATTTCGCGGGCGCCCGCGAGCACATCCGCCGGGCCGTCGGGCAGCTCGACGGCCTCGCGCACCTGGTCGCCCCCTACCTGGTCACCCATCAGTTCCTGGTCGCGGCCTGGACGATGGCGCACCTGGGGGCGGCCGGGGACGGTGCGCGCCTGCTCGGCGCGTACGACCGGCACGCGCCCGCCTCCGAGGGCCTCGGTTTCCAGCCGCTGCCGCCCGCGGTGGAGGCCGGGGTCCGGCTGCGGGCCGAGGAGGCGCTGCGGGCGGCGCTGGAGACCGAGGCGTACGAGAGCGCCTACGCCGAGGGCGGCGGCCTCTCCGTGGAGGAGGCCGCCGCCCTCGTCCGGCCCGGCGGTCCGGACGAGGGCACCCGCCTTACTCCGCGTCGGCCAGCCGCTCCCGCGCCTCCGCCAGGTCCTCCTCCGTCGGCGCGTCGTCCTGGGACAGGGCCCGGCGCCAGTAGCCGGTGAAGTCGACGGCCCGCTTGTCCAGGCCCCGGTCGTGGACCAGATGCCGGCGCAGCGCGCGTACGGTGCCCGCTTCCCCGGCGAGCCAGGCGAAGACCGACCCGGCGGGGAAGCGGGCCCCGCGCACCGCCTCGACCAGCAGTTCGCCGGGCGCGGCCGGGCCCGGTGCGCGGTGCAGCCAGTGCACGGTCAGGTCCGCGCGGGTGTCGAAGGCCTGCTCCTCCGCCGCGTCCGCGACCTCGACGTACGCCACCGCGCGGGCCCCTTCGGGCAGCCACTCGGCCAGGGTGCCGATGGCCGGCAGCGCGGTCTCGTCCCCGGCGAGGAGCGTCCAGTCGGCCGTGCCGAGGGGGACGGGGCGGGCGAAGTACGCCGAGGGGCCGAACATGCCGAGCGTGTCGCCCGGCGCGGCGGTGCGCGCCCAGCGGGTCGCCGGGCCGCTCGTCGTACTGCTTGTCGTACCGCTCGCCGGGTCCGTGCCGTGCAGCACGAAGTCGATGTCGATCGTGTCGTCCTCCGGGTGGTGTGCGCGGACGGTGTAGCTGCGCATCCACGGCCGCTCGTCCTCGGGGATCGCCTGGAACGCCTGGTACCACCGCGTCAGGTCACCGTCGGCGGACGGCTCCGGGAGCCGCGGGGCGCTCCGTCCGCGCTTGGGGAAGTACAGCTTCACCTGCTGGTCCGGCCCGTCGAGACGGAAACCGGCGAGGCCGGCACCGCCGAAGGTGACGCGGACCATGTGCGGTGAGAGCCGCCGGACCGCGGTGACCTGGATGTACCGGACGGGCAGGGACATCGGCTGCGATGTCTGCCGCATCCGTGCTGCCTGCTGTGTCTGTGTCGTCTGCTGCTGCATCACGTCTCCGTGGGCGGGGCCGCGGCCGTACGGGCCGGGGCGCGTGTGGGCGGCACAGCGCGCGAGGTCCCGTACGCGCTGTGCGGGACAGTGGCACGACCGTCGCAGCCGCTTCCTACACGCCGCCTACAGCCCGCCTGCACGCGCCGTACAGGAACGGACCGGCCCGGCCGCCGACGTACGCCGGGCCCGCCGCGGCCCCAGCTATCCGGGTGATTCGCCCGCACGGCCGTCACAGCAGGCGCTCCGCCGTCAATACGTCTGCTGACAGAAAGAGCCCGCGCCGCCCGCGTCCGGTGCCGCCGGCCGCGGACCGTCCCGCACGAGAACGGATCACCACACCATGCCCCAGCCCACGGACCGCCACCGACTGCTGCCCATCGCCTCCGCGAGCGCCCTGGCCCTCGCCGCCGCACTGGGCGCCGGAGCCGCCCTCGCCGTCTCCCCCGCACACGCCACCGCGCCCCAGGCCCCCCGGGAGCCCACGGTGCGGGTGAGCGGCGGCACCGCCGACTTCTGCCTCACCCCCGGCGCCACCCGCGCCCTCACCAAGGCCGGCATCCGCCTCACCGCGGTCGCCCCGGCCAAGCTCACCGGACCGGCCGCGCGCCGGTGTGTGTCCGCGCCGGTCTCCGGCGGCGCGGTCGGCACCCGCTTCACCTCCGGGCACCTCGCCTTCGCCGGCGGCTTCGACTTCGTACGCAAGGACCGGCGCCACCTGAAGATCGACGCGCTGCGGGGCGAACTCGCCACCTCGCGCGTCACCGGCAACGTGGGCGGCTCCAAGGCGCGCCGGACCGACTTCCTGGCCTTCCGGGTGGACCCGAACCGGGTCAAGACGGCCGGAGGCCAGGTACGGGCCCAGCTCGCCCTCACCCTCACCGAGCGCGGCGTCGGCGCCTTCCGCGGCGCCTTCCACGGGCGTTCGCCGCTCACCGCGGGCCAGCGGGTGTTCGACGGGGAGGGGACGGCCCGGCTCGCCACGCAGCAGACCGGCAGCGCGTCCCCGGGGACCGGCGCCGCACAGCAGCAGTCCCCCGCCCCCCAGAAGCAGACCACCGGTACTGCCCCGCAGAAGCAGACGTCGGACACACCGCAGAAGCAGACGACGGGTGCCGCCCCCCAGAAGCAGTCGCCCGGCGCCGCCCCGCAGAAGCAGCAGACCGCCCACAACCCGCGCAAGCAGACCACCGGAACCGCGGAGCGCCCGGTGGCCGGCACCCCGCAGCGCCCGGCCACCGGCACCGCGCAGGGCCAGACACCGGCTGTCGCACCGAGCCCGGCAACCGACGCGGACCCCATGCGGGAGAACGACGTGGCGGTGGACCCCATCAACGCGATCGCGGCCGACTGACCGGACGAAGGACCCGCGCGCCGCGCCGCGGCCGGTGCCGGTCGTGCCGGCCCCGGCCGGAGCGGCCCGCGTGGCCTCAGTCCCGGTCGCGCTCGTGGTACGTGCGCCGGGTGTGCTCGGTGTGGGCCCGCATGACCGCGGTCGCCCGCGCCTCGTCCCGGTCCGCGATCGCGGCGATCAGCTCGCGGTGCTCGGTCCAGGACTGCTTGCCGCGCTGCCGGGCGACGGGTGTGTAGTACCAGCGCACCCGTCGCCCGACCTGCGCCGCCAGATCCGCCAGTACGGCGTTGCCGGCCAGGGCCATCACCTTGGCGTGGAACTCCGCGTTCGTGGCGACCGCGGTCTCCACCGCGTCGTCCCGTACCGCCTGTTCGCCCTTGTCGCACAGCGCTTCCAGCTCCGCGACACCGGCCGGTCCGGCGTTGGCGGCGGCGAGCCGGGCGGCCTCCGCCTCCAGAAGGGTGCGCACGGTGAACAGCTGGTCGGCCTCCTCCTCGGTGGGTTCGTGCACGAACGCGCCCTGCGCCGGGCGCAGATCGACCCAGCCCTCCGTGTTGAGGCGCTGGAGCGCCTCGCGGACCGGCTGCCGGGAGACCCCGAGGTGGCCCGCGAGCTCGCTCTCGACCAGGTGCTGGCCGGGGCGCAGCGTGCGCGTGGTGATCAGTTCGAGGAGCGCTTCGTAGACGCGCTCGCGCAGCGGTCCGGGGCGTTCCAGCTTCGGCACGGCGCCCTGCGGCAGCCCTGTGGACAGCATCGAGTTACCCCTCCGTGGACGCGGACGCCTCCCGTTCGCGCGCGTGCGCGCGGCCCCGCGGACGACCGATTGCCTATCGTCTACAGTCTACTGATCGAACCCGCCGCCACGGGCCCGGATCACTGCTCGGAGACCTTGTGAACCGTGGTGTCGGCCGGGTTCAGCCGTCGCCCGTCCGCGGACCGCACTTCCAGTGCGCGCAGGCGCTGCCCCTGCCGGCGGTCGACCAGCTGCGAGTGCGGCTCGTCGGGGGCGAAGAAGTTCTGCTCGCCCCACTGCCGCAGCGCCACGATGACGGGGAAGAGCGCCTCTCCCTTCGGAGTCGGCACGTACTCGCGGTAGGCGCTGCCGTCCGAGGCCGGGACGGTTTCGAGGACGCCGCCGGCGACGAGGGTGCGCAGACGCGCGGTGAGGATGTTCTTCGCGACGCCGAGGCTCCGCTGGAACTCCCCGAAGCGCCGGCTTCCGTCGAAGGCGTCCCGCACGATCAGCAGGGACCACCAGTCGCCGATCGCGTCCACCGACCGGGCGACGGGACATTCGCTGTCGTCGAATCGTGTCCTGGTCACCATGGCGTCCCACCGGCCTCCTCGCCCTCATGAACGGTTGCAACATGCTACCAAGGGCGGCTACCTTCGCCACTGGTAGCAAGTTGCAACCAGACATGCGGAGGGGTGCCGATGCCCGGCGACGGCGAGACCGTGACACGACGGAGCGAATCCCGGACCGAAGCCCGGAGCCGGTCCCGAACCGAAGCCCGGAGCGATTCCCGGACCGAAACCCCGAGCGGAAACGGTTCCGCGTCCGTCCCGTCCCGCGGCCTCGTCCTGCTGTTCGCCATCGCCTGCGGGGCCTCGGTGGCCAACGTCTACTTCTCCCAGCCGCTCCTGGTGACCATGGGTCACGATGTCGCCATGGGCCCGGCGCCGGTCGGCAGCGTGGTCACCCTCACGCACGTCGGATACGGGCTGGGGCTCTTCTTCCTGGTGCCGCTGGGCGACGTGACCGGCCGCCGACGGCTCGTCGTGGCCCAGTTGCTGCTGCTGGTGGCGGCACTGGCCGTGGTGGCCACCGCCCGTACGGCCGCGACGCTGCTCGCGGGCATGGCCGCCACGGGGCTGCTGGCGGTCGTCACACAGACGCTGGTGGCCTTCGCGGCCTCGCTGGCTCCTCCCGCCGGACGCGGACGGGTCGTCGGCACGGTGACCAGCGGCGTGGTCATCGGAATCCTGCTCGCCCGCACCGTATCCGGCCTCCTGGCCGACCTCGCGGGCTGGCGCTCCGTCTACCTCGCCTCGGCGTCGGTCACCGCGCTGCTCGCCCTGATCCTGTACCGGGTGCTGCCGCGCCACCGCGGCACTGCGCCCACAACCCTGCGCTACGGACAGCTCCTGCGCTCCACCGTCACCCTGTTCGCACGGGAACCGCTGCTGCGGCTCCGGGCCCTGTTCGGCCTGCTGGTCTTCGCCGCCTTCAGCACCCTGTGGAGCAGCGTCGCCCTGCCGCTCAGCGAGGCCCCGTACCACTGGTCCCACACCGCGATCGGGGCTCTGGGGCTGGTCGGCGTCGCCGGCGCGCTGGCCGCCACCGCGGCGGGCCGCCTGAACGACCGCGGACTCTCCCGGCGGACCACCGGCATCGCCCTGGCGCTGCTCGCCGCCTCGTGGCTGCCCCTGGCCTTCACCCGCAGCTCGCTCTGGGCCCTGGCCGTCGGGGTGGTCCTGCTCGACCTCGCCGTACAGGCGGTCCACGTCACCAACCAGACCCTGATCTACGCGCTGCGCCCGGACGCGGGCAGCCGGCTGATCGGCGGGTACATGGTCTTCTACTCGATCGGCAGCGCCACCGGTGCCCTCGCCGCGACCTCCCTCTACACCGTGGCCGGCTGGGGCGCCGTATGCGCACTGGGGGCCGCGTTCAGCTGCCTCGGGCTCGTACTGTGGGCGCTCACCCGACACGACCCCCGCCACGCCGCCCCGGACTGCGGCAACTCCTGCGAGACTACGTGAGCCTGCACCATTCCCGAGCACCGCGGCCCCCTGCGGAGCCGCAGAGAGAAGCGGGTCGCCGATGCGTGGAGGAACGGTCGCCGTCGTGGGCGGGAGCGTCGCCGGATGCGCCGCCGCACTCGCCGCACACCGGGGCGGCGCGGCTGAGATCACGGTGTACGAACGGGCCGCGGGCGCGCTGGCGGACCGCGGCGCCGGACTGGCCGTGCACAACGACCGCTACGCCGAACTGGCGTCGGCCGGCTACATGGACGCCGACATGCCCTGGATTCAGCTGTCCCGCCGCCGCTGGTACACGCGCGACGGCACCGCACGGCTCGGCCGGCCGGTGGGCCAACTGCCCTTCCCGTTCCGTACGTACAGCTGGGGGCCGCTCTGGCGCGAGCTGCGCGCCCGGATGCCCGCGAGCGCGGTGTTCCGCGGGGACAGCCCGGTCCGTACGGTCGAGGCCTCGGCCGACGGCGCGTCGGTGCACCTCGAAGACGGCACCGTCCACCCCGCCGACCTGGTCATCGGCGCGGACGGCTACCGCTCCGTGGTCCGCGCCGCCGCCTTCCCCGCCACCCGGCCCGAGTACGCGGGGTACCTCGCCTGGCGCGGCGCCTTCCCCGCCGCGCGGCTGGACGCGCTCGCCCCGGACCCGGGTACGGCGTGGCCGGTCGAGGACTGTGTCTTCGCCGTGTTCCCCGGCGGCCATGCCGTGATCTACCGCATCCCGGACGGCACCGGCGGCCACCGCGCCAACTGGGTGCTGTACGCCGCGCCGCCCCCGGAGGCGGACCTCCGGCTGGACACCCCCACCAGCCTGCCGCCCGGCACCCTGGGCGAGGCGCTGCACGCCCGCTTCGCGCAGATCACCGGCGAACTCCTGCCGCCTTTCTGGGGCGAACTGCTCCGGCTGACGCGGCCCGAGGAGCTGTTCATCCAGCCCCTGTACGACTTCACGGCGCCGCACTACGCCACGAGCCGTCTGCTGCTCACCGGTGACGCGGCCACCGTGGCCCGTCCGCACACCGGTGGCGGCGCGGTGAAGGCCCTCCAGGACGCCACCGCGCTGGAGGCGGCCTGTGCCGGTGCCGACACCTGGCCGGAAGCGGCCGCCGCGTACGACGCCGCGCGCGGCCCGGCGGGCACCACGATGATGGAACTCGGCCGCCGTCTGGGCGATTGCCTGGTCCTGCGCAGCCCGGACTGGCGGACGGTGGGCCAGGCACAGCTGGACGCGCTGTGGGCGGGCGCCAGCGCAAGCGCGTTCGGCGGGCGCGCGCTGGCGGACGAGCTCGGTCCCGCCCGCGTGGCGGAGCGGTAGCGGCCCGCGGGTCCGGTTCCGCCACGGAACCGACACGGCTCCACGGCGTACGGCCGGGGTGAGAGCCGTACCGAGGGCCGCCGCCGGCGTCCGGGCCGTCCCCCGGCGCCGTTGCCGTCCGCGCCGCACACCGAATGCCCGTACGGCGGAATCCGGGCACCGTACAAGCGCCCGAACGCGTACCGGACAATGGAACCGCCGAGGCCGGCCCGCCACCACGGGCCGGCACACCATGGACGGACGGGACTGATCAGACATGGGACGGGTCACCGAGCGACGCCGCGTCATCCGCATCCGCGACGGAGCCGTGAGCACACGCCCGGACACCCTCGTCGGCGAGGAGCCGCTGGAGATCCGCCTCGGCGGCCGGCCGCTCGCCATCACGATGCGCACCCCTGGCGACGACTTCGCGCTGGCCGCGGGCTTCCTCGTCAGCGAGGGCGTGCTCGGTGCCGCCGGGGAGCTGGCGAACATCGTGTACTGCGCGGGCGCCACCGAGGACGGCTCGAACACGTACAACGTGGTGGACGTCCAGCTCGCGCCCGGCGTCCCCGTCCCGGACATCACCCTGGAGCGCAACGTCTACACGACGTCGTCCTGCGGCCTGTGTGGCAAGGCCAGCCTGGACGCGGTCCGCACGTCTGCCCGCTGGCCCCTGGACCCGCCCGCCGACGCCGCGGCCCGCCTCACTCCCGCGGCCCTGTCCGCCCTCCCCGGCCGGCTGCGGGCCGCGCAGCGCGTGTTCGACCGGACCGGCGGGCTGCACGCCGCCGCGCTCTTCGACACCGACGGCGCGCTGCTCGACGTACGCGAGGACGTGGGCCGCCACAACGCCGTCGACAAGGTCGTCGGCCGCGCCCTCCAGGACGGGCGGCTGCCGCTGCGCGACACCGTCCTGATGGTCTCCGGCCGGGCGTCGTTCGAACTCGTCCAGAAGGCGGTCATGGCGGGCATCCCCACCCTCGCCGCCGTCTCCGCGCCGTCCTCCCTCGCCGTCGACCTGGCCGTCGAGAGCGGGCTGACGCTGGTGGGATTCCTGCGGGGTACGTCGATGAACGTGTACGCGGGCGAGGAGCGGCTCGCGCTGGGCGCGGAGGCGGGCCGGATCTGACGGCGGGTCACGGGGGCGGCTGAGCCCGGCGGCGACGGGTCACGGAAGGGGCGGCTGAGCCCGACGGCGGCGCGGCACGGCGGCCGGGCCGTCAGTCCGTTGCCGCCCCGGCTCCAGGCCTCGCCCCGGGCCCCGACCCTGCCCCCGGTTCCACGACGCGCGCGAGCAGCGCCATCAGCTGTTCGCGTTCCGCGGGGGTGAGGCCCGCGGTCAGCTCCGCGTTCGCCCGGTCGCCCAGCCGCTCCGTACGGCGCAGCCGGCGCTCCCCGGAAGCGGAGATCTCGATGGCGTTCTTGCGCCGGTCCCTGGGGTCGGGAGTGCGGGTCACCAGCCCGTCGGCCTGCAGGTCGTTGACGACCGCGACCATGTCCTTGGGGTCGATGCCCACGCTGCGGCCCAGTTCCGCCTGGGAGACGGGCCCCAGTTCACCGACGGCCGACAGCACGGCGTGGTGCATCATCCGCATGCCCTCCTCGGCCAGCGCCTCCGCGACCAGGCGGTGGCCGCGGGCGGCCGCCCGGCCGAGGAGCCAGCTGGGGAGGGCGCGGATGCGGGCGGGCGCGTAGGGAGTCTCTGCCATGGGAGGAGCCTATCCGGAAAACCATTGGGGCGACCAACGAAGACTGCTACCGTTGGGCCACCCAACGGTTTCCGGATGTCCGGAAACCGCCCCTGCGCGTGGCGTGCGGCCACGCCCGCTCCCCCTCGGAGGTGCCCATGCGGCGAGTCCGCTTCCACGCGTACGGCGGCCCGGAAGTCCTGCGGGTCGAGGAGGCCGAGGCCCCCGAGCCCGGCCCCGGCGAGTTGCTGGTCCGTACGGAGGCCATCGGCGTGAGCCTGCCGTCCGTGCGCCGCACGCGCGGCGACGGCAAGGGCGGCGGCACCCCGCTGCCCGCCGTGCTCGGCGGCGAGGTCGCCGGAGCGGTCACCGGCCTGGGGCCGGACGTCACCGGCTTCGCGATCGGCGACCGCGTCACCGGGCTCTCCTTCACCGGCTCGTACGCCGAGGCGGCCACCGTGCCCGCCGCGCTGGCCTCCCGGATACCGGACGGCGCGACCAGCGTGGACGCCGTCGCACTGGTCCGCGGCGGGCAGGTCGCGCTCGCCGCGCTGGCCACCGCGGCCCCCGTGGGCCCGGAGTCGGTCCTGATCACGGGCGCGGCCAGCGCCACCGGGCACCTGGCGGTACAGCTGGCCAAACTGCGGGGCGTGCCGCGCGTGGTGGCGGCCGTCGGCTCCGCCGGCAAGGCGGACTTCCTGTACGGGCTCGGCGCGGACGAGGTCGTGACGTACGAGGACGGGTGCTGGGGCGAGCCCGCCGACATCGTCCTCGACGGCGTCGGCGGGGACCTGCTGCCGCGTGCGGTGGCGGCCCTCGCGCCGGGCGGGCGGCTGGTGTTCTTCAACTCGGGCGGCGGCACGGTCCCCGCCCACGACCTGCTCGCGGGCGCCAAGACGGTCACCGGGCTCACGATGGCGCGGTTCGCCGCCACCCGCCCGGAGCTGTACGAGCGGCACGGCGCCGAGCTGTGGGAGCACTTCTTCGCCGGCCGCCTGCGGGCCGCCGTGCACGCGCGGATTCCGCTGGCCGAGGCCGCGCGCGCCCACGAGATCATCGAGGCGCGCGGCAACCTCGGCAAGGTCGTCCTGCTCGCCTGAACCGCCTTCCCCGCCTGGCGGCCCGTACGGATGTGCCCGGCGTGCTCCGCACGGGGGAAATCCGGCCGGGCGCGAAGAAGCGCCGCGCGTGGCTTGTGACAGTGCCGGGGGCCCAGTAGCTTCCTGCGCACCGGAGGCGGGACATGGGACATCCTACGTAGGACGTGGGATGTCATGACGTGTGCCGCTTCCCCCAGGCTCATCCCGCTCACTTCCTCCTCCGACGCCTCGCCGATGCCTCGAAGGGCAGGTCGGATCATGACGTCACCACCCCGCGCACACGACAACCACCGGAGCAGACCCGCCACCGGAACCGGCGGCCCCGAAAGAGACCCCGGCCCCGGCCGGGGCCGCCCCGACCAGGGCTCCCGGCGGCGGGTCCGCCCGCTGGCCGCGCTCGCCACGGCGGCGGCCGTCCTGGTCCCGGTGGCCACCGCCCAGGCCCGCCCCGCCGCCTCTCCCCCCGCCACCGGCTTCGAGCAGCAGGTGCTGTTCAAGGCGTCGCAGGAACACGGTTACGCGTGCTTCCGCATCCCGGCCGTCGTACGGTCCGCCGACGGCACCCTGCTCGCCTTCGCCGAAGGCCGGGTGAACAACTGCGGCGACGCCGGCGACATAGACCTCGTACTGAAACGCTCCACCGACGGCGGCCGCACCTGGGGCCCCCTCCAGGTCGTCAACGAGGGCGGCGGCGACACGCACGGCAACCCCGCCCCCGTCGTCGACCGCGAGACCGGCCGCATCCTCCTCGCCGAGACCTACAACAAGGGCCGCCCCGACGCCGGGAACTGCGACGTGCCCTGCGACCGCACCCCGCACCTCCAGTACAGCGACGACGACGGCGCCACCTGGTCCACGCCACGCGACCTGACCGCCGAACTGCGGCCCGCCGGCTGGAACTCCTGGTACGCGACCGGGCCCGTGCACGGCATCCAGCTCGCCCGGGGACGGCACGCCGGACGGCTCGTCTTCACCGTCAACGCCGAGAGCTACGGCGGCGGCCGGATAACGGCCAACCACGCGGCGCTGATGCTCAGCGACGACGGCGGCGACACCTGGCGGGTCGGCGCCGTGGACAGCTACCCGACCGCCGCCGACGGCACCTTCCGTCAGAAGCCGTCCGAGATGAGCCTGCTGGAACGCTCCGACGGCTCGGTGTACGTCAACGGGCGCGAGCAGGACGGCACGGACCTCGGCCACCGCACGGCCGCCGTCAGCCACGACGGCGGCGCGTCCTTCGCCCGGCCCTTCGGCGCCCTGCCCGGCCTGTACGCGCCGATGGTGCAGGGCTCCGTGCTGCGGCTGCCCCCACGGGACGCCCGCGGGCCGGGCCGTACGCTCTTCGCCGCGCCCGCCGACCCCGACCGCCGCCGCACGATGACCGTCCGCTCCTCGTACGACGAGGGCCGCACCTGGGAAGGAGTGGAGCGCGGTGCCCGGGTCACCACCGACTGGTCCGGCTACTCGGACCTGGTGCCCGTCTCCCCCGGCGTGACCGGACTGCTGTACGAGGGCGGCGCGGCCGACGCCCGCGACGAGATCCGCTTCGCGCGCTTCACCGACGACTGGCTCGGCCCGCGCCGCGCCCCCGACCCGACGACGCCCGACCGCGCACGGCACGCCCGGCCCGCGCTCGTCCTGGGCGGTGCCCGGCCGGTCCCGGGGCGCTTCGGCGACGGACTCTCCTTCGACGGCCGGGACGACGCCGTACGGCTGCCCTTCCGCCGCTCGCTCCCCCTCGGCGACGGCGATTTCACGTGCAGCCTCTGGTTCCGCTACCGCGCCGCCTCCGGCGAACAGCCCTTCCTGTGGATGGGCGGAGTGGGCACCCGCAGCCCGCAGGTGGCGCTGCGCGGCGATCCCGCCCGCAACCGGGTCGCCGCCCTGCTCACCGCGCTCGACGGCGCCCGGCCGCCCGCCACCGCCGAGGTCGCCGCCACCGCGGCGTACAACGACGGCCAATGGCACCACCTGGCCCTGCGGCGCACCGGCGGCCGGCTGGCTCTCACCGTCGACGGCACCGAGACCCGCACGGTCCCGGACGTGCCGGGCTCCGTGAGCCGCAACTCGGTCTTCGGTGTCCACGCGGGACAGAAGGTGGACAGCCGCGTCCAGCTCTCCGGCGACCTGGACGAAGTGCGGGTCTACGGGCGGGCGTTGGACGACGACGAGCTGGCGCGCGTACGCCGGGACAACGCGCGCGTCCCCGGTCCCGTCGTCCTGGACCTGCCGCTGGACCGTGTGGACGAGGAGGACTGACAGGCCGTCACACCCCGGGCGTCCGGCGGCGCCCGCGGAGCGGACCGGTCGTGGCGCACCGGCCCGCTCCGCGCCGCACCGGACGCCCGGAGCGGACGCTCAGGCGATCGGGTCGGTGTGCCGCAGCCGGTTCGGGAACGCCTCCACGAGCGTGCCCCAGCCGCCGAGCGGGAAGAACACCGTCACCCACGAGCCGTCGGCGAAGCCGATCTCGTGCGTGCCGTGCCGCACGTCCTTGCGGTCCCGCAGCCAGGTGATGTCCTGGCGGGCGGCGGCGTAGGCGTGCTCGACCGCGCCGGCGACCTTCTTGCCGTCCGAGGAGAGCTGCACCCGCACCACGTGCATCCCGCCCCCGGTGAGCAGCAGCACCGACAGGTACTTCTCCTCGGTACGCGGGCGCAGGGCCGCCGCGAGCCGCCCGGCCGCGCTCTGCCAGCCACCGTGCCACTGCGCGCCGCGGTCCTCGCCCCGCCGGTCCCGGGCGTCCACCGCCGCGTTCACCGGATTGAGCCGGTCCAGCAGCTGCTCGGCGCGCCACGCCCCGGCGAGCAGGCGGTCACCGGCCGACGGCCGACGGCCGAAGGCGTCCGCCCGGTGCGCCGCCGGGGGTTCCGGGACCCGCTCGCCCGGCTCGACGGTGTGCCCGTCCACCAGCGTCTCGGCCGGCGGCAGCAGCGCCGCCGCCCGCCCCCTGGCCTCGCGCGCGAGCGCGTGCCGGTCGGGCGGCGACAGCCATGCCTTGACGCCGGACCAGGACGTGAGCACTTCGCCGATCTTCACCCGAACGCCTCTCGCACGGACTTCTTGGCCTGGTCGGGATTCTGCCCCATGCGCTCGTCGAAGCTCTGCGACGGCGGGCGCTTTCCGTACTCGTACGCCTCCTCCGCGAGCCCCGGGCCGTTCTCGGTGACGGACCCCGTCACCGCGCCGCCCGGATCGACGCCGAGCATCCCCTTGGCGAGGTTCTTGCCCTGCTTCCACGCCACGTACTGGGCGATGTCGCTCGCCGCGGGCATCTCACCGCGCCGCAGACTCCCGGCGATCTTCCACTTCGCGCCCTTCCACTCCTTGATCTTCGCGCGGTCGAGACCGCGCAGATACCGGCGCAGCCGGGAGAGTTTGGCCAGAGCCTGGGTCTGGCGGGCGATGTCGGCGAGCTTGTCGGCCAGCTTCGCCGCGATCCGGGTCGCCTTGGCCGCCCGGTACGCCACGTTCGCCGCGCCCGCCATCGGGCCGATCGCCGCCGCCGCGCCCGCCGTCAGCACCGCCAGGATGGCCGTGGTCGCGGCGGTGACCATCAGGGCCTCGACGATCTCGACGAGCAGGTCCGTCATGGCCTGCTCGGCGATGACGCAGGCGGCGCCCGCCATCTCCAGCAGCTCGGCGACGGTGTCCATGTCGTCGGCCTCGCCGAGCAGCGCCTGCTCGAAGTCGGTCATGGTCTTACCGAAGCCCTGGGCGGCCTCGCTCTCCCACACCCGCTCGACGGACTTGCGCTCGGCGACCAGGTCCTCCACGACGCCCCGCAGGTCACGGGCCGCGCTCCGCCACTCCTGGGCCGTCTTCTCCAGCAGCTCGCTGTCGCCGGTGACCCAGTCGAACCACTCGTCGGCGCCGCACTGTTTGAGGACGCCCTTGATGACCTCGTCGAGGGTGGACGCGAGGGGATTGCTCCAGTCCAGGACGTAGTTGACGCGGTCCAGGGCGCTGCCGGCCGCCTGGCCGACGCCCATCAGGCACCGCCCCCGAAGCCGCGCGCCGTCTCGTCCTCGTTGGCGTCGTAGTTGTCCGCGGACCCGCGCACCGCCTCGGCGATGGTGCGCAGCATCTCCGCGCTGTCCTCCAGGTCCGTACCCGACTGGGTCTTCTGCTCGATGTAGTCGGCGCGCAGGCTGTTGGCCTCCGGCAACTGCCCGAAGGTGCCGTCCGACAGATCCAGCGCCGCCGTACGACTGCGGATCTTCGCGATCCGGTCGGCCGCGCTCTCGGCGGCGCGCGCGTAGGTGCGCAGCGCGTCGCTCTCGACGTTCGTGCCCTGACTCATGAGACCCCCGTTGCCATTCTTTTACCAACTCATGACACACGAACCCCGGGCGTACGTCAACGCACACCCGGATCGCCGGGGGGAGTTGGCACCGTTTCGGGCGATGTGGGGGTGGCGCGGCCCCGGCGGCTAGCGGGAGGTGCCCGCGCCGACGCTTTCGCCGCGCCGCGGCCGCACGCTCGTCTTGCGCCCGCCGGACTCGGGCAGCGCCCCGGACTCGCCTCCGGCCCCGGCCCCGGATTCCGGCTCGTCGGGTGCCTGTGCCGCGTACCGCTTCGCGAGGACCGCGCAGACCATCAGCTGCATCTGGTGGAACAGCATCAGCGGCAGCACCGCCAGCCCGGCCTGGGCGCCGAACAGGACGCTGGCCATGGGGAGTCCGGCGGCCAGGCTCTTCTTCGAGCCGGCGAAGGTGATGGCCAGACGGTCGCCGCGGGGAAAGCCGGCCTTCCTGGAGCCGTAGGACGTGATCGTCAGCATCAGGGCCAGCAGGACGGCCTCCACGCCCAGCAGGCTCACCAGGCGCCACGGGGAGACCTGGTGCCAGATGCCCTCGACCACGCCCGTGCTGAAGGCGCTGTAGACGACGAAGAGGATCGAGCCGCGGTCGACGAAGCCGAGGATCTTCTTGTGGCGGGTGATGAAGCCGCCGATCCAGCGGCGTAGCAGCTGTCCGGCGAGGAACGGCACGAGCAGCTGGAGGACGATCGAGACCAGGGAGTGGGCCGAGAACCCGCCCCCGTCGCCGCCCAGCAGGAGCGCCGCCAGCAGCGGGGTCACGACGATGCCGACGAGGCTGGAGAAGGAGCCCGCGCAGATCGCCGCCGCCACGTTGCCGCGTGCTATGGAGGTGAAGGCTATCGAGGACTGGACGGTGGAGGGCACCAGGCACAGGAAGAGCAGGCCGGTGTAGAGCGGCTGCGTCAGGACGTAGGGGACCAGGCCGCGGGCGGCCAGGCCCAGCAGCGGGAAGATCACGAACGTACAGGCCAGCACCGTCAGGTGCAGCCGCCAGCTGCGCATCCCGGCGAGCGCCTCGCGGGTGGAGAGCCGGGCGCCGTAGAGGAAGAAGAGCAGCGCGACGGCGCCGGTCGACGCGTCGTCGGCGACGGTGGCGGCCGTGCCGCGGGCGGGGAGGAGCGCCGCGAGGCCGACGGTGGCGACGAGGGCCAGGATGAACCCGTCCACGGGGAGCCAGGAGGGGATCTTGAGCTGAGGGCGGCGCATGTTCTCTCTTCGGTCGGCGCTGGGCTGTCGGAGCGGGTGGACGGTGCCCTCTCCAGCCTGCCTGGCGCCCCTGCCATCGGGAACCCCTCTTACCGTGGTGACTGCTATCACGGTTCGTGATGGGCGTCTAGACTGGAAAGATGTTCGATCCGGTGCAGTTGCGTACGTTCCTCGCGGTGGCCCAGACGCTGAGCTTCACGCAGGCCGCGCACCGCCTGGGCCTGCGGCAGTCCACCGTCAGCCAGCATGTGCGCAAGCTGGAGGAGGCGGCCGGGCGCCGGCTGTTCGCCCGGGACACCCACGCCGTGGACCTCACCGAGGACGGCGAGGCGATGCTCGGCTTCGCGCGCACGATCCTGGAGGCCAACGAACGGGCCGCGGGCTTCTTCACGGGCACCCGGCTGCGCGGGCGGCTGCGGTTCGGGGCCTCGGAGGACTTCGTCCTGACCCGGATGCCGGAGGTGCTGGAGGAGTTCCGGCGCGACCACCCCGAGGTGGACCTGGAGCTGACCGTCGAGCTGTCCGGGACGCTGCACGAACTGCTGGCGGCGGGCCGCCTCGACCTGGTCCTGGCCAAGCGGCGCCCCGGCCCGGCGCGCGGCCGGGCCGAGGCGCCCACCGGCCGGCTCGTCTGGCGGGACCGGCTGGTGTGGGTCGCCACGGAGCGGCTGCGGCTGGACGCGCGGCGGCCGGTCCCGCTGGTGGTGTTCCCGCCGCCCGCGGTGACCCGGGCCCGCGCGCTGGAGGCGCTGGAGCGGCAGGGCCGCGCCTGGCGCATCGCCTGTACGAGCGGCAGCCTGAACGGTCTGATCGCGGCCACCCGGGCCGGTCTGGGCGTGATGGCGCACAGCCTCGGCATGATTCCGCCCGGCCTGGTCCGGGTGCCGTCCCGGGCCGGGCTGCCGGACCTCGGCGGGGTGGACTTCGTGCTGCTGTACGGGGACGAGCGGGACCGCGCGGCCAGGGGCCCGGCGGACGCCCTGGCCGACGCGATACTGGCGGGCGGCGACCGGTTGCAGCTGCCGTAGCGCCGTTCCCGGAGGGCCGCCGCGCGCCGCCCGTCACCGCCGTATCCCGACGGTCACCGCCGGACGTCCCGCCCCCGGTCCGCCCGTCACCACCGTGCCAGCGAGCCGGACACCGCGTCCCACAGGGCCTGGCGGGCCCGCAGCGCCTCGATCACGGTCTCCGCGCCCTGGGCCCACTTCGCCCGGTCGTCGCCGCAGACCTCGACGAGCATCCGCATGGCCATCGCGGTCTGCTCGTCACCGTCCGCCTCGGTATGCCGGACGAGGAAGTCCTTGAACGTCGCCAGCCGCTCCTGGGGTCCCCCGATGCCGGCGACCCGCCCCGCCATGCCCGGAATCAGGTCGGCGCGCCCGAAGGCGAACGTGGCGGCGCGGCAGTGCAGGGGCGCGTGGGCGACGACGTCCCAGGTCGCGACGGTGAAGTCGGCCGCCGCCGGAGGCACGTTCGCGTCCTTCAGCGCCTTGGCGACCGTGCTGCCGTCCAGCAGCAGGGCCACGAAGGACTCGACGGGCTCGGTGTCGGCCCCGGTCCGGCGCATACCGTCCACATAGAGCTCGAAACGGCTCGTGTACCCGTCTTCGAGGGCGTCGCTCTCCTCGGCGAGGGTGATCTCGTTGATCAGCCGGCGGCCGACCGGCGGGCCCTGCGGCACCCACGGCAGGGCGGTGCACGTGAGGTCCCGCTGCAGGCTCTTGAGCAGCGACATGAAGACCCACACGGCGAAGACGTGGTGCTCCTGGAAGGCCGCGACCCGACAGGGGCTGGTCAGTTCGCCGTGGACGCGGTGGCCGAGGACGTGGTCGCGGGCCGGGGCGATGCGGCTGCGCAGGGCGCGCAGGCCGGGGTGGGCCGGGACGCCGGTCGTGTGCTGGGCGGGGCCGCCGGTCGCGCGGCGGCGGGTACTGGTCATCGTCGCCTCCATCGGCGCATCGGAGCGGCGGCGGTCAGGCGGCGGACGGCGCGGTGGCCCGCAGGGTGAACAGCAGCGGGCACTCGCCCTCGATGCGGGCGGGGAGCCAGTACCTGCCGTCCGCACGCCGCTCCAGATAGGGCAGCATCGGGAACCAGGCGGACGGGAACTCGTGCAGGAACTCCGGCCGCAGTCCCGCCCGGATCACGCTGGTCACGATCTCGCCGAGCGAGTGCGCCCAGGTGTACCCGGCGACCGCGGTGTCCGCGCCGGGTTCGGCGTAGGCGCCTTCCAGGTCGTGGGTGACGGGTTCGTCGCGGTGGAAGTACGGGTAGCGCAGCCGGGGCCCGTCCGCGTCCTCGTCGAAGTCCAGGACGTGCACCATCGGGTGGTACTCGGCGACGTACAGCACCCCGCCGGGCGCGAGGTAGCGCGCCGCGGAGCGCGCCCACCGGTCGATGTCCGGCAGCCAGACGAGAGAGCCGAACGAGACGTACACGATGTCGAAGCGGTGGTCGAAGCCGGGCGGCAGGTCGTAGAGCTGCGCGCAGACGAATTCGGCGGGCAGGTCCGCGGCGGCCGCGATGGAGTGGGCCTGGGCGATGGCGGACGGCGAGAAGTCGACACCGGTCACCTGGGCCCCGCGCCGCGCCCAGCTGAGCGTGTCGAGGCCGAAGTGGCACTGGAGGTGGAGCAGCGAACGGCCCGCCACCGGCCCCAGCTCCCGCGGCTCGAAGGACTGCAGGCTCTCGTGCCCGGCCAGGAACCCCTTCACGTCGTAGTGGTCGCTGCGCACATGGGCCTCGGTCCAGGTGTCCCAAAGGGCCCGGTTGCACTCGGCCCAGCGGGCGTGGTCGGCGGCGTCCGCCCCGTACGGGACCGGCCGCGTGAAACCCGAATTCACCGATAGCGTCATGGCTCCTTCTCCCCCTCGAACTGTGCTGCTCTCCCCGTAGGGCGTTGCGCGACCGCGCCGGGTGACGCGCCGGGTGACGGCCGCTTCGATGCCAGGGATACGGAGCCGGGGGCCCACCCGTTCACCGCGATTTCCGGCCCGGTGCGCGGCCGGCGCCGTGGCCGGGTCCGTTCGCAGAGATTTGGTGCAGATCCGGTCCCGACGTCGTGATCGTTCGGGGCCCACCGCCCACGCCGATGTCCGGGCTTCTCCGAAGTCGCCCGGTTTCGGCGCATGACCAGCGTCTATGCCACCGGTCCGCCGGACCGGGCGCCCCTCCCGCGGGCCGCACGGTTGGGGTACGGTCGCGGCCCGGTGAGAAGCACCAGGAGGAGCTGGGTCATTGCGCGAGTTCTCCGTCCCGCCGCTGGCGACGGCGCCCCGCGTCGGCGGGTTGGCGGACGCCGTCTTCGACCATGCCGACTCCGCGCCCGGCCGGGTGGCGCTGGCGCGCAAGGACGACGCCGGGCAGTGGCGGGAGGTGACCTCGGCGCAGTTCCGCGACGAGGTCCTGGCCCTGGCCAAGGGGCTGCTCGCGCAGGGCGTCCGCTTCGGCGACCGGGTCGGCATCATGTCCCGTACCCGCTACGAGTGGACGCTGTTCGACTTCGCCCTGTGGTCCGTGGGCGCCCAGTCCGTACCGCTGTATCCCACCTCGTCCGCCGAGCAGGTCTACTGGATGCTGCACGACGCGGGGGTGACGGCCTGCATGGTCGAGCACGAGGACCACGCGATGACCATCGGCTCGGTCATCGACCGGCTGCCGCAGCTGCGCCGCCTGTGGCAGCTGGACGCCGATCCGGTGGCCGAGCTGACGGCGGCGGGCGCGCATCTGGAGGACGACGTGGTGCACCGCCACCGCATGGCGGTCACCCCGGACGCGACCGCGACGGTCATCTACACCTCCGGCACCACCGGCCGCCCCAAGGGCTGCGTGATCAGCCACGCCAACTTCATGGCCGAGGCCGACAACGTCGTCCGGCGCTACGAGACGGTCTTCCACTCCCGGCCCGGCGACGAGGCGTCCACCCTGCTGTTCCTGCCGCTCGCCCATGTCTTCGGGCGGATGGTGCAGGTCGCCGCCGTACGCGGGCGGGTCAAGCTCGGCCACCAGCCCGACCTGTCGGCCGCCGCCCTGATCCCGGACCTCCAGTCGTTCCGGCCCAGCTTCGTCCTCGCCGTGCCGTACATCTTCGAGAAGGTCTTCGCGGCGGCCCGGCGCAAGGCCGAGGCGGAGGGCCGGCTCGGCCCGTTCGAGAAGGCCGTCGAGGTGGCGGTCCGCTACGCCGAGGCGCTGGAGCACAAGGCGTTCGGCACCGCGTCGGGGCCCGGCGCGCCGCTGCGGATGCAGCACCAGCTCTTCGACAAGCTGGTCTACAGCAAGGTGCGCGAGGCGATGGGCGGCCGGGTGCGGCACGCCATGTCGGGCGGCTCCGCGATGGAGCGCCGGCTCGGGCTGTTCTTCGCCGGCGCCGGGGTGACCATCTACGAGGGGTACGGCCTGACGGAGTCCACCGCCGCCGCCACCGCCAACCCGCCCGAGCGCACCCGCTTCGGCACGGTCGGCTCCCCCGTGCCCGGCACGACCGTGCACATCGCCGAGGACGGTGAGATCTGGCTGCACGGCGGCCAGGTCTTCCAGGGCTATCTGAACAACGCCAGGGCCACCGACGCGGTCCTGCACGACGGCTGGCTGGCCACCGGCGACCTCGGCGCCCTCGACGAGGACGGCTATCTGACGATCACCGGCCGGAAGAAGGAGGTCCTGGTCACCTCCGGCGGCAAGACGCTCTCGCCGGTCGTCCTGGAGGAGCGGGTACGGGCGCATCCCCTGGTCGCCCAGTGCATCGCCGTCGGCAACGACCGCCCGTACGTGGCGGCGCTGGTGACCCTGGACCCGGAGGCCGTCACCCACTGGCTCGCCATGCGCGGCAAGCCGCACCTGCCGCCGACGGACCTGGTGCACGACCCCGACCTGGAGACCGAGATCCGGCGGGCCGTCGTCGCCGCGAACACGCTGGTGTCGCAGGCCGAGTCGATCCGTACGTTCCGGATACTGGCGCACCAGTTCAGCGAGGAGCACGGTCTGCTGACGCCGTCGCTGAAGCTGAAGCGCAAGGCCATCGAGGCGGCGTACGCGACGGAGGTGGAGGCGCTCTACCGGGCGTGAGGGGACCGTGGCCGAGGGGCCCGGCGTGAAGGGCCCGGCGTGAAGGGCCCGGCTCCCCCGGACGGCGGAGGCGGTTCATCCCCGGGCCCGAGGTGCCGTGCGCGGGCCGCCGGAAGGCTCGTGGCATGAACACCGACAAGCGCACGGGCCGCCAGGTCCTGCTGGGCCGGATCGCCGTCGCGGCCTGCGCCCCGTATCTCCTCCTCAAGCTGCTGTGGGTCCTGGGTTTCGACATCGGCGTCGTGAGCCTGGGGGGAATCGGGCGGGGCGCGTGGATCGCGGCCAACGCCGTCACGTTCCTCATGGACGCCGTGGCCGCCGCCGTCGCGTACGCGCTCACCCGCCAGGCCGGCCCGCGCGTCCCGGCCTGGCTGCTCGCCCTGCCGCTGTGGACGGCGTCCGGGCTGCTCACGCCCCTGGTCCTCGCCGTACCGGCGGGGTCCGCCGTCGCCGCCGTGACCGGCGCGGCGAACCCGATGGCGTCCGGCGAGCTGCTGCGGCCCTGGGTCTTCTTCCTCGTCTACGGCGCGTTCATCGTCGAGGGCATCACCCTGCTGAGCGCCTTCACGGTGTACGCGCACCGGCGCTGGGGCGCACTGCTGCGGCGGCGGCTGAGGTCCGTACCGGCTCCCGCGCCGGGCGTGCGAGCGGTACGACGGCTGCTCGGTGTTCCTTCGGCCCTGCTCCTCGCCGCCATCGGCACCGTGGACGTGCTGTGGGGCCTCGGTGTGCCGCCGGGCGCCGGAGCGGCGGCCCTGCCCGCGCGGAGCGCCATCACGGTCGCGTCCGACATCGTGCAGGGCCTGCTGGCGCTGGCCGGGGCGGCGGGGCTGGGTGCCCTGCTCTTTCCCGACGGGGGACCCTGGCGCGGGCTGCGTACGCGGGTGCCGCTCGCACTGGCCTGGCTGGGCTCGGCGACGGTGTTCGCGTGGGGCGCGACCCTGTGGCTCGCGTGGGCCGCGGCGGACGCCCTGTCGGGCGCCGCGTACGTCCCGTCCCGTGGGCTGCCCGGCCTGGCGGGTGCCCTCGAACTGGTCGCCGGCCTGGTCGTGCTGTGTCTGGGGGCGCTCACCCTCGCGGCGGAGACGGACCGGGAGTCCCCGGCCCCGCACGAGCCGTCCCCCGCCGCCCGCCCCCGGACTCTTCACATTCGCTGAAGGTGCGCGGGAATGCTCCGTGCCGGATGATCGTTGACGTCGGAGAACATGCACGTCGACCTAAGGATCGAATCGCTCGTGAGCAAGGTCCCCCACATCACCCTCAACAACGGCGTCACCATGCCGCAGCTCGGCTACGGCGTCTGGCAGATCCCGGACGACGAGGCCTTCACGGCCGTCGGAAGCGCCCTGGAAGCCGGATACCGCAGCATCGACACCGCCGCGATCTACGGCAACGAGGAGGGCACGGGGAAGGCGCTCGCCGCCTCCGGCATCGCCCGTGACGAGCTCTTCGTCACGACGAAGCTGTGGAACGACAAGCAGGGGTACGACTCGACCCTGCGCGCCTTCGACACGTCCCTGAACAAGCTGGGCCTGGAGTACGTGGATCTGTACCTGATCCACTGGCCGATGCCCGCCAAGGGCACGTTCGTGGACACGTACCGGGCGTTCGAGAAGATCTACGAAGAGGGCCGCGCCAAGGCCATCGGCGTCTCCAACTTCCAGCCCGACCACCTGGAGCGGCTGATCGGCGAGACCTCGGTGGTCCCCACGGTCAACCAGATCGAGCTGCACCCGCGGCTCCAGCAGTCCGAGGCCCGCGCCTTCCACGCCCGGCACGGCATCGCCACCGAGGCGTGGTCGCCGCTGGGCCAGGGCAAGGACCTGCTGCAGGACCCGACGATCACCGAGCTGGCCGGCAAGCACGAGCGCACCCCCGCGCAGATCGTGCTCCGCTGGCACCTCCAGCTCGGCAACGTCGCCATCCCGAAGTCCGTGACCCCGTCCCGGATCAAGGAGAACATCGACGTCTTCGGCTTCGAGCTGGACGACGCCGACATGTCCGCGCTCGCGGCCCTGGACTCGGGCACCCGCCTGGGCCCGGACCCGGACACGATGAACGGCTGAGGCACCGCCACCGGACACCGGTCCGGTGCCCCGCCTCCCGCGACGCCGCCGCCCCGCCCGGGGCGGCGGCGTCGCCCGTCTCCCCTCCTCCTGTCCTGCCAGCTCAGCCGCGGTTTCCCGGTTTCCTCCGCCGCGCGGGGGACGGGAAACCCCTTGGCCCCGGTGCGGCGCGGGACGAAGGTCATGGGTGCCGGGTCCGAGCAGTCAGCGGCCCCGGCGCACCGAGCACCACCAACGGAGGAGATCCAGATGATCCGCATTTCCCGCGCCGCGGCCGCCCTCGCGGCCACCGCGGCCCTGTTCACCCTCGCCGGCAGTACGGTGGCCGCCGCCACCGGCCCGGCCACCGTCCAGCGGACCGCCCCCGCGGTCCAGGACGTCGTCTGCACCGTCAACGACAACGGCGTCAACTTCCGCGGCGGTCCGGGCACCAACTACCCGGTCCTGGGCCAGGTGAACAAGGGCCAGAAGATGAACGCGAAGGGCCGCGAGGGCTCCTGGGTCATGGGTGACCTCTGGGGCGGCCGTACCGGGGTGTGGATCCACGTCGCCTACCTGACCTGCTGAGACCCAGCCCGCCGGCCCGGCAGCACGCCCGCGCCACGGGCCGGCGGGCTGATCACACGGCGGGGTGGTGGGGGCTCTTCCCGGCCCGGGAGGGCCACCACCCCGCCCGCACCGGCCGGCCGCCGTACGGGGCCACGACCACATCCACCGCACGCGAGCACGCCGACGGGGGCGCGTGGCGGTGCGGTCACGGACGTGAATCCACGGGGGACGGCGGCCGGCCGGTGCCGGCGGCCGGCCCCCCCCGCCCAGGGCGGCCCCGCCGGGCGGACCGGCACGCGCCGGGCCGGCCGGATCAGGCCGCCCGTGCCGTGTGGAAGGTCTGGGCGGAGAGCCAGAAGAGGTCCGGGCGGCGGGTGAGGCCCGAGGGGTCGTCGGGGTCCAGGAGGCGGTCGAGGGTGGCGCGGTCCTCCGCGTCCAGGGTGTCGCCGAACCCCTCGGCGTAGCGGGACAGCTGCCTGCTGACGTGGGCGCGCTGGGAGGGGTTCAGCGGGGCCGGCAGGTCCAGCAGGAAGCTGCGGCTGCGCGGGGAGCGCAGACCGGCGGCGGTCAGGACGGCGGGCCAGTCCTCGACGAGGTCCCGGGCGCCGGGCAGTGCCGCGCGCATCTGTACGAACCAGTCGTCGTGCACCGCGTCGAGGCGGGTCTGCAAGCCGGGGCGGCCGATGCCGAAGTCGCGGGGCAGCACCCGGGGCGCGAGGCCGCCTTCGGAGATGGCGAGCAGCCCGCCGGGCCGCAGCTGGCCGGCCAGGGCGGCCACCGCCGCGGCCTGGTCGCCGACGTGGTGCAGGGCCTTGCTGGACCAGATGAGGTCGGCGTCGCCGATCCCGTCGATACCGTCCGGCAGTTCGGCGACGCGGGTGCGGAACCGGTCGCCGAGGCCGAGGCGGGCGGCGCGGTCCCGGGCGCGCTCCAGGAGCGCTTCGGTCGGGTCGACCGCCACGATCTCGGCCTGCGGGAAGGCCTGGGCGAGCAGACAGCTGGTGACGCCGGGGCCGCTGCCGACGTCGAGCACCCGGCGTACCTCGTCGGGGCCGGGGCCGGCGGGTGTGGTCAGCAGGTCCCGCAGCCAGGCCGTGGCCTGTTCGAGGATCGGCGTCTGCAACTCCGCCTCGCCTTCCAGGTGGTCGGCGAGCGCGTCCCAGTCCATATGCGTGCTGTCGTGGTCGTGATGATGGCCGCCGTGGTCGTGACCGTGGCCGGGTGTCTGTGCGGTGGCGCCGTGGTTGTGGTCGGTCATGGGCCGAGGGTCCGACAGGAGACGCCGTAAAGCAAACATCATTGCCGGTTCGGCAAAGCACCCCGCCTCCCGGGCCGCCGGGCCGGTCACCGTAAGGTTGCGCTCCGTGGGAACTCCAGGATGGATACCGCCGACCGAGACGGAACGGCGGCTGTGCGAGGCCGGTGCGCGTGGCGACTGGGAAGGCCAGATCGCGGCGGTGGCCGGTGAGGATCTGTATTTGGTGGTGCCCCAGCAGGGCCAGGACCCGCTGCCGGTCTACGAGGACCCGGCCGGCGGCGGTACGTGCATCCCCGTGACGACCCGCGGGATGCTGCCGCCGTGGCATCCCCAGCAGCTCTTCGACCGGGTCTCGGTCGAGGAACTGGCGCAGGACTGGCCGAACGACAAGTGGAAGCTGGCGGTCAACCCGGGGACGCCGTGCGCCGCGTACCTGCCGGCCACCGCCGCGCACCGCGGCGCCTGGACGCGTATCCGCGCACAGTACGGCGTCCGGCCCGGCGGGCTGCTCACCACCCACCTCGGCGGGCCGCTGCACGGTCCGCTCGCCCAGGGCCTCGCCTGCGGCGCGCCGATCGCCGTGCACCACAGCGTGCCGTGGAACGAACTCGGCACCGCCTTCCTCGACTACGCGGCCGACGCCCAGCTGCTGCACGAGCAGTGGTCGGTCAACGATCCGGCGTCCTGGCGGCAGCGTCTCGACCAGTTGCTGGACGCCGGGTTCGTACCGGCCGGGACGGAGGAGGCGCTGCGCGCCCGCGACGGCGTGGGCGAAGACGGGGCCGGTGCGGTGCCCGAGCTGGTGGAGAAGTACGAGGAGCGTTTCCGTACGGACGGGCTGCTGCCCGCGGGCGGACGGGTGAAGTCGCTGGTCGCGCTGGACTACGCGCACGCCGTCGGTCTCGTCCGCTGGGGCCTGGGCGCCCGGTACTGCGCGCCGCCGGAGGCCGAGCAGGCGGTGCTGCGCACGGGTGAACTGGCGCGCGCGGCCTACGGCTCCTGGCAGGAGTTCTCGGCGGGGTACGCCCTGGGCCGGGTACTGGCCTTCGACAACGGCTGGTTCGGCACGGCGTACCAGGAGGCCGTGCACACCCACCGGGTACTCGGCCAGGACCCGGCGTCGCCCTGGGCGAACCTGCCGTTCGCCTGAGAGGGCGGCTGACGGGTCCTGCCCCCGGCGGGCCCGTCAGGTGATGTCCGTGACGGTCACCGTCACGGCGACCGCCGGCGCGGCTTCGCCCGCCGCCCCCAGCGCCTCCTGGACCGCCGCCGCGACGCGTGGCCGGACCGCGCGCGCCACGTCCAGGGCACGGTGGCCGCGCCGGACCGCCAGGTGGACGCGGATGCACCAAGCCCCGGGCTCGGGACCGCGTTCGGCCCGTACGCCCGCGACGCGGCCCTGCCGGCCGCCCGGCTCCGCGCCCCTCGGCCCCGGTCGGCCCTGCTCCGGCCGGACGGTCTCGTCCGCCGCTTCTGCCGCCCCAGGAGACTCCCCCGCCCCACCCGTACGCAGCGGTCGCCATGCCACCGTGCCCCGCAGCAGTTCGCCCAGTCCGGGCCGGAGGAAGGCGACGCCGGGCGTGGCCCTCGCGGCCTCGGCCGCGGCCCGCAGCACCGCGGCGTGCGGCCGCGCGTCGCCGCCCGTCACGTGACTCATGGCGTGCTCCCTTCCCCGGCACCCGGGCCCGCGTCGCCGCCGCCGTCCCCCTCGACGAGGTCGACGACGGTGACATCCACCTCCCCGACGGTCAGGCCGACGCCGTCCCGCGCCGCCGCGCGCACCCGCTCCCGTACCCGGTCCGCCAGGGCGGGCAGCGGCCAGTCGTACCCGGCCGCCAGCTCCAGCGCCACCTTCATGGGGCCCTGCGGCGCGAGCAGCGTGACCCGGCAGCTGCCCGCCTGCACGCCCGGCAGGGTCTCGGCGGCGGCGCGGAAGGACTTGGCCGCCGCGGCCTCGGTGATCCACGCGTCGTCCTCGGGCCCGCCCAGCGGCAGGGTCCTGCCGGGGCGGAGTTCGGTTCTGACCAGGTCCATCACCCGCGCCGTGAAGCGTTCGGCGCTGCGGTCGTCCTCGTCGCCCCCGGCGGTCCGCCGGGCCTGGCGCACATAGGTGTCGAGCACACCGAGGCCCGCCAGCGCCTCCTGGCAGTACGGGCATCCCGCGACGTGCGGATCGGCACTCGCGCCGGCGCCCGGGCCGGCGGGACCGTCCGGGCGTCCGGCGGTGTCCGGGTCCGCGGGGCCCGGCTCGTGCCCCTCCCACACGGACGACAGCGCGCGGCCGCAGGGCAGGGTCGGGTCGTCGTGCTCACCTAGCGCCATGCGCCCATCGCCTCCGTCAGATAGCGGCGTGCCCGGAAGACCCTGCCACGGACCGCCTGGTGGCTGATGCCCACCACCGCGGCGATCTCCTCGTACGGCAGGGCGTGCAGTTCGCGCAGCACCCAGCAGGCGCGCTGTTCCGGGGTGAGTCCGTCCATCGCCCGCATCAGCGCCTCGACGGCCGCGGTCGACTCGGCCGCCCGTACCGGTGACGACGCGTGCTCGGGCGCGCTCGGCTCGGGTACGGAGCCGAGGTCCTGGGTGGGTCTGCGGGCCCGCAGCAGGTTCAGGCACCGATTGGTGACGATGCGGTACATCCAGGTCGCGAAGGAGGCGTCGCCGCGGAACTCCGGGATTCTGCGCCACGCGCTCACGAAGGCGTCCTGCACGGCGTCCTCCGCGTCGGTGCGGCTGCCGAGCAGCCGGGTCGCCAGGTGCAGGAGCTGCGCGCTGTGGCGGCGTACGAGCACCTCGAAGGCCCCCTCGTCCCCCTCTCCGGCACGTACGGCCAGCAGGGCGTCGCTGGGTTCGGGCACTCACCGGCTCCTTCCATCCCTGTTCCATTTTCACCGATCAGGACGCAATTGTCGGATTCTGTGCGGCCTGCGGGCGATTCCCGGTGCCGGCGGTCGCCGCTCCCGCCCCTTCCCGGCGGTCCCGGCGCCCACCGACACCTACCACCGCGCACCGCCGGACGGAGCACGCCTAGCACGCTTGTACGCTGCGCAAACGGGCAGACGGACCTGGCGCGGACGAGCCGGGCGCCCGCGCACGGCACGAGGAGAGGACGGACACACCATGGGCGGGAGCGGTACGGACCGCGGGCTGTGGCGGGCACTGCTCACGGCCGGCGCCGGGAGGCCGCGCGCACGCGGCACCGCGCGGCCCGGCTGGCCCCGTATCCGGGCCGCGGCCCGGCGCACCCCGGTCTCCATCTGGAACGACGACGTGTCCGACTGGGCGGCCAGCCTGACGTACTACTCGGTGCTGGCCCTGCTGCCCTCGGTGATCGTCACCATCTCGCTCATCGGCCTCGCCGACCCGGCGTCCACCGAGGAGCTGATCAACCACATCAGTTCCCTCGCCCCGGCCGGTTCGGGCGGCACCGTCCGCCGCGCCCTGGTCACCATGGCGCACCAGCGCACCGCCGCGTGGCTGCTGGTCGGCGGCGCGCTGGTCAGCGCCCTGTGGTCCTCGTGCAGCTATCTGGCGGTGTTCCGGCGGGCCCTGCACGCCATGTACCGTGTCAAGGACGACCGGCCGCCGTGGCGCAAGGCGCCGCGCATCCTCGCGACGGCACTGCTGCTGATGGCGCTGCTGATCAGCAGCGCGGTCGCCCTGCTGGTCAGCGGGCCGATAGCGCGCGCGGCCGGGCGGCGTCTGGGGCTCGGCGAGGCGGGCGGGGCGATGTGGAACCTGTTGCAGTGGCCGCTGTTGCTGCTGCTGGCCGTCGTGCTGGTGATGGTGCTCTTCCGTACGGGTCCGTCGCGCACACGTGGGCGGCGGGCGGTGCCCGGCGGGGTGGTCGCGGTGCTGCTGTGGCTGGTGTCCTCGGCCGGTTTCACGTTCTACGCCTCGTACGTGGGCACGTTCAACCGGCTCTACGGGTCACTCGCCGGGCCCGTCGTCTTCCTGATCTGGCTGTGGTTCTCCCACCTGTCCCTGCTGAGCGGCGCCCAGTTCAACGCCGAACTGGCCCGGATGGAGAGTTCCGACGCCCGTACGGAGAGCCCGGACGGCGACGGCCGCGCGGCCGCCCGTGAGCCCGGGGGCGGGGCCGCGGGACCCCAGGGGCCCGGCGGGAGGGCCGCGGGACCGGAGAGCTGAGCGCCGCCGGTCAGCGCGCGCCGTGGCCGGTGGCGATCTCCTCGACCCGGTGGGCCAGGGTGAAGTCGAGGGCGGTGACCGCGTTGCCGGCGCTGTGGGTGTTCACGGCGACGGTGAGGGTGTTGTAGCCGAGGGTCAGCTCGGAGTGGTGGTTCAGCTCCTCCTGGATCTGCGCGACATGGACCACCATCGCGGCGGCCGGCAGGTGCTGGTCGAACGTGTAGGTGCGGGTCAGCCTGCCGTCCGTCACCGACCAGCCGGGCAACTCCGCGAGGCGGTCCTCGATCTCCTTGTCCGTCAGCGGGTCCGTTTGAGCGTCCATCTCGCTCCGCCTCTCCGTCACAGCGCGTGGCCGCACGCACCGCCCGTACCACCGGGCCGTCCGTGCCTTGTAGATTGCAGCAGTTCCAGCGTGGCACGCCGAGGACGCTTTCCCGCCAATGTACGGACGCCCACGCCGGAGGCTTCCGGGGTCAGGGGGCCGCTTCTATGCTCCTGCGCCTGACGGGCCGTCCGTCACATGACGTGGTGGGGAGTGACCGTGGGCAACCTGAACCGTATGGAGCACGCGCGCACGGACGGTGGCGGGAACCCCCGGCGGGCGTTCCTGGGCGGGGCGGCGGCGGTGGGCGGCGCGCTCGCCCTCGGGGCCGGCGGTACGGCGTATGCCGCGCCCGCACCCGCGCCGACCACCGCCCGGCGCCGCGCCGCGGGCCGGACCGTGGCCGTCCTGGGCGGCGGCGTGGCCGGGCTGACCGCCGCGCACGAACTCGCCGAACGCGGCTTCCAGGTCACCGTGTACGAGCGCAAGCCCGGCGGGCTGGGCGGCAAGGCCCGCAGCATGGACGTGCCGGACAGCGCGCGCGGCGGCCGCAGACCACTGCCCGGCGAGCACGGCTTCCGCTTCATCCCGGGCATCTACCACAACCTCCCGGACACGCTGCGCCGCATTCCGTTCCCCGGCAACGCCCATGGCTGCCATGACAACCTCGTCGCCTCGACCGAGGTGATGTTCGCCCGTACCGGCGGCCGGGAGGACATCCGCATCCCGTTCTCCGCCGTCGGCACTCCCCCGCCGGTGCTGACGCCCGACGCGTTCCTGCGCATGGTGACGGGGCTGCTGGACACCGCGACCCGCCTCCCCGCTCATGAGGTCGCGTACTTCGCCAACCGGCTGCTGGTCTTCCTCACGAGCTGCGACCGGCGCCGGCTGGAGGTCTGGGAGCACACGCCGTGGTGGCGCTTCCTGCGGGCCGCGTCGATGTCCGCCGACTACCGGCGCCTCCTCGCGATCGGCCTGACCCGCAACATCGTCGCGACCAAGGCGGAGATCGCCTCCACCCGTACGGTGGCGACCTGCGCCGAGGCCTTCGTCTTCAACCTGCTGGGCCGGGGCGCGGACGGGCAGCCGGACCGGGTGCTGAACCTGCCCACCAACGAGGCGTGGATCAACCCGTGGGTGGCGCATCTGCGGACGCTCGGGGTGGAGTTCCGCGTCGGGTGGGCTGTACGGGACCTCCGGCTGGCGGGCGGGCGGATCGCGGAGGCGGTCGTCACCGACCCGCGGGGCGCGCGGCAGTCGGTCGTCGCCGACCACTTCGTCCAGGCGATGCCGGTCGAGCACGCCCGTGCCACCTGGAACGCCGCCGTCCGGGCCGCCGACCCCCAACTGGCGCGCTGCGACAAGCTGGCGACGGACTGGATGACGGGCATCCAGTTCTATCTGACCGAGCCGACGCCGATCATCCACGGGCACATCAACCACATCGACTCGCCGTGGTCGCTGACCGCCGTCGGCCAGGCCCAGTACTGGAAGGGCCGGAACTTCCCGGCCGACTACGGCGACGGGCTGGCCGCCGACTGCCTGTCGGTGGACATCTCGGAGTGGGACCAGCCCGGCATCCTGTACGGGAAGACGGCCAAGCAGTGCACGCGCGAGGAGGTCGCGCGGGAGGTGTGGGCGCAGATGAAGGCCGGCCTCAACGACACCGGAGCGGCCGTGCTGCGCGACGCGACGCTGCACTCCTGGTTCCTGGACCCGGCCGTGTCCGGGCTCGGCACGCCGCACCCCGCCAACGACGAGCAGCTGCTGATCCACCCCACCGGCTCCTGGCAGAACCGGCCCACGTCCCGTACGGCGATCCCCAACCTCTTCCTCGCCGGTGACTACGTGGCCGTCGACATCGACCTGGCGACGATGGAGGGCGCCAACGCGTCCGCGCGGCAGGCCGTGAACGCGCTGCTGGACGCGGCCGGTTCCGCCGCCGAGCGGTGCGCGGTCATTCCGCTGTACCGCGCACCGGAGTTCGCGGCGTTCAGGAGGCACGACGAGACGCGGTACCGGCTCGGGCTGCGCAACGCCTTCGATCTGGGCTGAGTCCGCGGAGGGGGGCGCTTCAGCGCGGCCCGGGGTCCACGCGGGCCGCCCTGGCCAGCAGGAGTTCCCTCTCCCGCGCGTTACGGGCAAGGGACGCGGCCCGCTCGAACTCCCCGCGCGCCTCGGCCGCCCGCCCCAGGCGCGCCAGCAGGTCTCCCCGCGCGCTGGGCAGCAAGTGGTAGTCCTTCAGGGCGGGATCGGCGGCCAGGGCGTCCACCAGCTTCAGCCCGGCGGCCGGCCCTTCGGACATCGACACGGCGACCGCGCGGTTCAGCTCCACCACCGGTGACGGGGACAGCGCCAGCAGCCGGTCGTAGAGGGTGGCGACGGCGGCCCAGTCCGTGTCCTCGTAGCGGGACGCCACCGCGTGGTGCGCGGCGATCGCGGCCTGGAGCGAGTACGGACCGTGCCCCGCGCGGTGCAGGGCGTCGACGCCGCGGCGGACGAGCATACGGTTCCACTTGGCGCGGTTCTGCTCGGCCAGCAGCACCGGCTCGCCGTCGGGCCCCGTACGGGCGGGTATGCGCGACGCCTGGAACTCCAGCAGCGCCGCCAGACCGTGCACTTCCGGTTCGTCCGGCATCAGGTTCGCCAGGACGCGGGCCAGCCGGAGCGCGTCCTCGCACAGGGCCGGGCGCACCAGGTCGTCCCCGGCCGTCGCGCAGTACCCCTCGTTGAAGACGAGGTAGATGACTTCGAGGACCGAGGAGAGGCGGGCCGACCGTTCGGTGCCGTACGGCACTTCGAAGGGCACCCGGGCCTCGGCCAGCGTCCGCTTGGCCCGGACGATCCGCTGCGCCACGGTCGGCTCCGCGACGAGAAAGGCACGGGCGATCTCCGGTGTGGTCAGCCCGCCGAGCAGCCGCAGGGTGAGGGCGATACGGGCCGGGGCGGGCAGCACGGGGTGGCAGGCGGTGAAGATCAGCCGCAGCAGGTCGTCGTCGATGTCCTCCGCGTCCGCCGGTTCGGGCGGCGGTACGTCCTCCAGGGCCCGCCCGACCTCGGCCAGTTTGCGGGCGTATGTCTCCTTGCGGCGTACGAGATCGACGGCGCGGCGCCTGGCGATGGCCATGAGCCAGGCGCCCGGCTTGTCCGGCACGCCTGACTCCGGCCACTGTTCCAGCGCGGCGACCAGGGCGTCCTGCGCGAGTTCCTCGGCGATGCCCACGTCCCGCACCACGCGGGTGACACCGGCGATGATCCGCGCGGACTCGATCCTGAACACCGTCTCGACCGTCGCGGTCGCGCCTGCTGCCGTCACGGCCACATCAGACCAGCCGTTCGGGAGGGCGGCAAGCGCGGCCGGCTCAGCAGCCCTCGGTGATCTCGCGGACCTCGGCGGTGACGGTCCAGTACTCCTCGTGGACGCGCAGGAACCGGCTGGTCCACTCCAGGGCCTCGGCCCTGTCCTTGGCCTGGATGATGGAGTAGCCGCCGACGACCTCCTTGGTCTCGGTGAACGGGCCGTCGGTCGAACTGAGCTTCCCGCCGGACCAGGTGACCCGGGTGCCCTCGGCGGTCGGGGCGAGCCCGGCGTTGTCCAGCATGACCCCGGCCTTGGTGATCTCCTCCAGCAGCGCGCCCATGCGCTCCAGCAGTTCGGGGCTCGGGCCCTCGGCGGGGGCGTTGTTCTCGTCGATGCGGATCAGCGTCAGGAAGCGCGGCACGGTGACTCCTCGGTCGTCCGGACGGGGCCTCTCCCCGCCTCTCACCCCTGCGTCGAACGGGACACGGTCGAATCGACAGGTCCGCCGAACTTTTCCGAGGACTTTTTCCGCGACGCCACGCCGCGGGACGGGAGGAGCACACCTCCCGTACAGGCGTGCGGAATCGGTTACGGTTCGGCACATGACGACTGCTGCGGTCCCCCCGAAGACGACGTCCGGGACTCAGGGGGTGGGTGCGCTGCTGCGCGAGTGGCGGCTGCGGCGCCGCGTCAGCCAGCTCGACCTGGCCCTGCGCGCCGACTCCTCCGCCCGGCACATCAGCTTCGTCGAGACCGGCCGTGCCCGGCCCAGCCAGGAGATGGTGCTGCGCCTGGCCGAGCACCTCGACGTACCCGTACGGGAGCGCAACGCGCTGCTGATCGCCGCGGGGTACGCCCCCGGCTTCCCGGAGTCCCCCTTGGACGACCCGTCGATGGACGCCCTGCGGACCGGTATGGAACGCCTCCTGACCGGCTACGAACCGTTCCCGGCCCTGGTCGTCGACGCCACGTACCACGTCGTCGCCGCGAACCGGGGCATCGAGGCGCTGCTGGCGGACATCGGCGGGGACCTGCTGGAACCCCCGCTGAACGCCATGCGCATCACCCTGCACCCCGCCGGGCTCGCACCCCGTATCCGCAATTTCCTGGAGTGGCGCGAGCACCTGCTCGCCCAGATGCAGCGGCAGTTGGCGGTCCTGCGCTCCGCGCCGCTGCGGGCGCTGTACGAGGAGGTCAGCGCCTACCCCCTGCCCGAGGGCGGGCGGGAGACGGCCGCGGGCGGCGGCCACGCGCCGTACGCGCTGCCGATGGTCGTCGAACTCGGCGGGCGGACACTGTCGTTCATCTCCACGATCGCCACGTTCAACACGCCGATGGACGTGACCGTCTCCGAACTCGCCCTGGAGACCTTCCTCCCGGCGGACCCGGAGACGGCCGAATTCCTGCGGACGTGGCTGCCGTAGCGCCCGCTCCCCCGTAGCGGGCGGACGGCGCCGGCTCACATCGCGGGAACGCGGTCCAGGAAACCGGAGACGGAGCGGATACGGCCGTCCGCCGCGAGGGCGGCGACATCGAATCCGGCGACCGGGGCCGAGCCGTCCGGCGCCACCAGCTCCCAGCCGAACCGGACGAGGTCGTGGTGCCCGTCCGGGGCGCCCAGCGGCCGGAACACGAAGCCGGGGAACTGCGTGTGGGCCCCGGCGATGACGGCGGCGAGCTGCTCGTGCCCCGCGGCGTCGGCGAGCGGGTCGGTGTAGGTGGCGTCCTCGGTGAAGGCCGCGGCGACGGCCTCGGCCGTGCCGCCGTCGTCCGCCCCGGCCGCGTTCCACGCCGCGAAGTACCGCGCGACCGCGTCCTCGTACCGCTCCGCGCCCGCCTGCCGGGTGTCGGTCTGTGTCATGGCCGAACTCCTCACGTTCTCGTCACGTGGTGCGGGGCGCGTGGTGCGCCCCGGCCCCTCTTCGAGGGCCGGTCCGCGGGCCGGAGTGCGCCGGCCCGTGAACCGGTACCCCAAAGATGCCGGGGTGCGGGGAACGGGTCGATTACGTGGCAGGTAATGGGACGGGCCCCGAGCAGGTGCTCACGCCCCGTCCCGCCACACCACCGGCAGTGCGGCGGGCCGGATGAACATCGAGTCCTCGTCCCACGGGATGTCCCCGGCCGGGACGGCCGGTTCGAGGGAGCCGAAGCGGTCGAAGAGGCGCTGATAGGCGACGGTGAGGATCATGCGGGCCTGGTTGGCGCCGATGCAGTAGTGCGGGCCCGCGCCGAAGGTGGGGTCGGCGTTCTCCGTACGGTGGATGTCGAAGGCGGCCGGGTCCCGGTAGTGGGCCGGGTCCCAGGTGGCGCCGAGCATCGTCGCGCACACCGCGTCGCCGCGCCGGATGGTGACGCCGTGCAGCTCCACGTCCTCCAGGGCGATCCGCGGCAGCCCGAGCACGCCGTTGTGGTGGTAGCGCAGCACCTCCTCGGCCGCGCGGGACCACAGACGGGGGTCGGCGCGGCAGGCGCGGAGCTGGGCGGGGTGCCGCATCAGCGTCAGCGGGCCCAGCGACAGCGGGGAGACCAGCGACTCCGCGCCGGTGATCATCAAGAAGGAGGCGGTGCCGAGCAGTTCCTCTTCGGTGACGGTGCCGTGGTCGCACGCGCTCATCAGGGCGCCGACCGGGTCGTCCCGCGGATCGTCGGCCAGTCCCCGCCGCACCTCGACGACCTGCCGCGCCAACGCGGCGGTGCGCCGGGTGGCCGCCTCCACCACGGCGCGGTCGGTGCCGAAGCTGGTGTGCACGGTGAAGCTGTCGACGAACGCTTCACGCACCGTGGGCGGCACGTCCAGCAGCGCGCAGACGATGCGGGACGGCAGCGGCGCCGCGAACGCCTCCAGCAGGTCGCAGGAGCCGGCCCGCTCGGCCATCGCCGCCACGGCCGCGTCGACCAGCGCGGCCACCAGCGGCCGCTGCCGCTCGATGCGCGAGCGCGTGTAGTACGGGGCGATGACGCGCCGGATGCGGGTGTGGTCGGGCGCGTCCACGTTGAAGATCGAGCCCGGTACGGACGTGAAGTCGTCGCCCACGATGCGGGGCGCGGCCCCGCCCCCCTCGCCGGACCGGCGCGCGACGGTCAGATCGCGGGTGAAGCGCCGGTCGGCGAGGACCGCGGCGATGTCGTCCTTCCGTGTGATCATCCAGGCGCGGGTGCCGGACGGCAGCACGACGGGGCACACCGGCCGGTGGGCCCGTGCCCAGTGCACCAGCGGCGGCGGAGTCCCCAGCGGGCCGCGCGGGAACGGGTAGTCGAGCGGCAGGTCCGGGGTGCGGTCGGGCATGGGAAGGCTGCTCATGGCCCATCATCTTCCCGGCCCTGCGGGTGGGGCGACAGGTCGCGGCCGGACGCGAGGGGTGCGGGCGGCCGGGTGGGCGTCAGGTGCCCGTGCCGGGGCCGGCCGGTTCGCCGCCGTGGCCGAGGAGTGTGGCCAGCGTCCGCTTGACGGCACTGCCGGGGTCATCGGCGAGGTGGTCCGCGCGCCAGGCCACGAAGTGGTCGGGGCGGACGAGCACGGCTCCGTCGGGAGCGAGGCCGGGGAGAGCGCCGTCGGGCACACGGTGGGCGTTCAGGGTGAGGCCGAAGGCGGCGGCCGCCCCGGTGGCGGCGGGCAGCCAGGGCGCGCCCCGCGATCCGGTGAGCAGCGCCCAGTCGCGGCCCACGAGGTCGAGGGTGGAGGTCAGGGCGGCGTCGGTGCGCTCCAGCGGCCGGTGCGGCAGCCGGTGGCCCGGGTGGATGTGGTCGGTGAGGGCGTCGGGGCCGGTGCGGGTGACAGGGCCGGTGGAGGCCTCGGGACCGGTGTGAGCGTCGGTGCGGTTCGGCGTCTGCGGGGCGGGCGTGGCGTCCGGAGTGCCGGGCGCGGCCGGGACGAGGGCTCCCGTGGGATACGCGTAGCGCATCATCGCGCGTACGTAGTCCCGCGCCGCCAGCGCGTACAGCTCGTTCGGGTCGTCCCCGCCGAGGGACCGGTAGCCCCGGTGCATGCCGCGGGACAGCGCGAGGGAGGCCCGTACCGCGGCGCGGCGCTCCGGTTCGTAGGTGTCCAGCAGCCGCCCGGCGGCCTGGCCGTGCAGGACGGCGGCGAGTTTCCAGGCGAGGTTGTGGCCGTCCTGGACACCGGTGTTCATGCCGAGCCCGCCCGCCGAACTCTGGACGTGCGCGGAGTCGCCGGCGAGGAAGACCCGGCCGCGCCGGAAGGCCGAGGCCACGCCGACGGCCGCCTCCCAGGCGTTCACCGCCACCAGGTCGAGGGGCAGGCCGGGGTCGCCGATGGCGGCCCGCAGCAGCGTCAGGGCGCGGTCCGCCGGGAGCGGCGCGATGCCGTCCGAGTCGTCCGGCCGGCCGGGGTAGTCCATGAGGTGCGAGACCCACTGGTCGCCGCCGTTCAGGGAGAAGACCGTCGCGTAGACGTCCGCGTTGCGCACGAAACACAGGGCGTCGCGGCGGCCGTCCCGGGCGGGCGGCAGGTCGGCGCGGTAGAACGCGGTGTGCAGCCGGGCGACCACCTCGCGGTCGGGCACAGTGATGCCCAGCAGGCGCCGTACGGTGCTGTGCGCGCCGTCGGCCCCGATCACGTAGTCCGCGACGATGCCGTGCTCCTCGCCGGTCCCGGCGTCGGCGAGCCGTACCCGTACACCGTCCGGGCCCTGTTCGAGGCCGGTCAGGGCGGTGCCGGTCCGTATGTCACCGCCGCACCGCAGCAGTTCGTCCCGCGCCAGCCGCTGCACCTGGAGATGGTTGAGCACCAGCCGGCTGTCGACCGGACTGCAGGACCGCAGCCACCGTACGTACGGCTCCGGAGGCGCCACGTGCTGCCGTTCGACGCCCAGCGCACTGTCCTTGAACTCCGCCTGGAAGGGCTCGGAGCCGTGCCAGCCCGTCCGCTCGACGGCGTCCCGGAGGCCCGCCGTCCGCAGCAGTTCGAGCGTGCGGATGCTGGTCATCGCCCGTGGCGGGCCCGCGAAGGGGTCCCGCTTGTCCACCACGAGGGTGGGCACGCCCCGCTGGGCCAGGAACATCGCGGTGGTCAGTCCCACCGGCCCGCCGCCGACCACGAGCACCGGCACCGCCGTGGGGAGCGGCCGCCCCGCCGCCGGCCGCTCCCCCGCCGTCCCGGGGCCGTCGGCCCCCGCTCCCGCTTCCGTCATCGCGTTCCGTACGCGCACAGCACACACCGTCCTCGTTCCCCCGGCCCGGTCCGTCGCCGGGCCCGGTCCGCCCAGCGTGGACGCTCAAGCCGACTTGAGCGCAAGATGGGTCCGTGCCCGACGACGATGACGACGAGCTGCGTTCGATCAGTGAGGTGGCCCGCTGCTTCGGGCTGCCGGTGTCCACGCTGCGGTACTACGACGAACTGGGCCTGCTGCCGCCCGCCGGGCGCCGCGGGAACGTACGGCACTACGGGCGGCGGGAGTTGCGCCGGCTCGCGCTGATCCGGCATCTGCACCACGGCGGCATGATGAGCCTGGCGGACACCGCCGCCGCCCTCGGCGAACGCGGCTCGGACGGCGTACGGCGACCGCCGGGCCGGGCCGTGCTGACCGGCGCCATCCAGCTCATCGAGGACCGCGTGGCGGATCTCCAGGCCGCGCAGCAGCGGCTCGCCCATCTGCTGACCTGCCCGACCGACGACCCGGTACGGGAGTGCACGCTGCTGCGCGAGGAGTTGGACCAGTACGTGGCGCAGGCGCTGGACCGCTGAGCCGCGCGGCTCCCGGGGGCGGGCAGGGTGTGGCCGGCCCCCCGGCGGCACACCGGGACGCCCCCCGTCGTACCGGGGGGAGAGCAGGCTGTCATGTCCCGTGCGCGGTCAGAAGACTCGTCCGCATGACGACACGCATCGAGTCCGCCCCCGTCCCGGCCGCCCCGGAAGCGCGCGCGGGCAGCGACTTCGCCCGGCTGTCGCGCCGGGTGTCCGAGGCGGGGCTGCTCCGGCGGCGGCCCGGTTACTACACGGTCCGGCTGTCCCTCGTGACGGCCGCGTACGCCGGAGGCTGGGCGGTGTTCGGCGCGCTCGGCGACACCTGGTGGCAGCTGGGCACCGCCGTCTTCCTGGCTGTGGTGTTCGGGCAGGTAGCGCTGGTCACCCACGACGTGGCGCACCTGCAGGTGTTCCGCACCCGGCGCCCCGGCGAGATCGGCGGGCGGCTGTACGGCAACCTCGCCGTCGGCATGTCGTACGGCTGGTGGATGCACAAGCACACCCGCCACCACGCCAACCCCAACCACGAGGAACTGGACCCGGATGTCGCGCCGGACATCCTCGTGTGGTCGCAGGACCAGGCGCGCGCGGCACGCGGACTACCCCGCTTCATGGGGCGGCACCAGGCCGGGCTGTTCTTCCCGCTGCTCACGCTGGAGGGCTTCAACCTGCACGTGTCGAGCGTGCGGGCCCTGTGGTCACCGGCCATGAAGAACCGGGGCGTCGAGGCGGTGCTGCTGCTGACGCACATCGCGGTGTATCTCGGCGCACTCTTCCTCGTCCTGTCCCCCGGCAAGGCGCTCGCCTTCCTCTTCCTCCACCAGGCGGTCTTCGGCGTCTACCTGGGCTGCACGTTCGCGCCCAACCACAAGGGGATGCCGACGCTGACCGGTGACCAGCGGCCGGACTTCCTGCGGCGCCAGGTGCTCACCTCGCGCAACGTACGCGGCGGGCGGCTGACCGACCTCGCCCTCGGCGGCCTCAACTACCAGATCGAGCACCACCTCTTCCCCAACATGCCGACGCCGCACCTGCGCCGCGCCCAGGTGATCGTGCGCGCCTACTGCGCCGAGATCGGCGTCCCGTACCACGAGACGGGGCTGCTCGCCTCGTACGGCGAGGCACTGCGCCACCTCCACCGGGTGGGCGAGCCGCTGCGTGGGGAGCGGGCCTGAACCGCTCCGTCCGGAGCGGTTCAGGGGCAGCTTCCGGGAGGTCAGTCGTGGTGGCAGGCTTCGGCTGCGGCTTTCAGGTCGCCCAGCCATGTTTCGAGGCCCCGGCGGAGGACCTCGGTGGCGAAGGGGACGTTCGCGTCGACCTGTTCGCCGGTGTGGGTCTCCTCGGTGCTCACCCGGACGCCGCCCCTGACCCGGGTGAAGTTCCATACGTGGACGCCGTCGATGCGCAGCCCTTCGCCGACCGCGGGGCCGGTCCAGCGGATGCAGGAACCGTACCTGAGCTGCCGGACGGTCGAGGTGATGTCCAGACTGGTGGCGGGGGTCGCGGGGTTGGGAGGCACCGGGGCCGTCCACCGGAACGCCGCGCCCCGGCGGAGCGGGCCGTCGTCGAGGCGTTCCACGGTCTGCACGCCGTCCTGCCAGGCGGGCCAGCTCTCCACGTCGCTCTGCAGCTTCCAGATGGTGTGCAGCGGCGCGTGGATCACGGTCTCGGTCCGGTGGCGGACGGCGGCGTCGGGGTCGACGCCCTTCCCGCGGCAGGTGAGGGACTTGGCAGGGTGGGAGGGGGCGGCCCCGGCCGGCGCGACAGCGGTGCCGAGGACACCGATGGCGACGAGCGGGACGGTGAACAGGGCGGCGCGGGTACGGGTACGAGTACGGGTTCGGGCGTGAGCGCGGGTGCTGGTGCTGGTGCTGGTGCTGGTGCTGGTGCTGGTGCCGCGAGTTCCGGTCATGGGGTTCCCCTGAGTCAATGAGTGCGTTTGCGTTGGCTGTTGAGGCGTGGGCGCAGGGCTGCCGGGCAGGCGTGTCAGCGCGCCGGGAGGCGCCGGACCCGGGCCCGGCGGAGGGCGACGACGACGCCGGCGGACGCGGCGACGATCAGCCCGACGAACACGGGGTGCATGTCCTTGGACAGGCTCTGCGCCCCGTCGGGCCGCGCCAGCCACACGACGAGCGGGACGGCGTAGGTGACGGCGAGCAGAACGGCCGCCCGCCGCACCGCCCGGTCGTGAACGCGGCGCAGGACGCCGGCCAGCACGAGCGCGACCGGAAGGGCCGCGATCAAGGCGTACTGCCCGACCACCATCACGGGGACCGCCCAGGAGGAGACGGTCACCGACAGCGGAGCGCGCCGGTCGTTGCGGATGTGCGGTGACTCGACCGTGGTGGCCATGGAGGTCTCCTCGTCCGGTGGAATGCGCGGACGCGCGGACGCACCGCGCCGCCCATCCACGCAAGTTAGAAGTTACTGCGTTCGTTAGAAGTTATAACCGCCAGGCGGCGGGAGGTCAACGGATTCGTCGCACCCTCCCAACCGGAGGGGCGCGTCCCGCTTGCGGTATCCGGTTATCTTGCTCGGGCCATCTCGTCAGCCCGACAGGGCGCCACAAGCAGGGAGCTGAAATGGGCGCACAGGACGACTCGCAGGACACGGCCCGCGGACTGCGGGCGATCTGCGACGAGTTGTCGGACCGCTTCTACGAACGGGCCGACGTGGTGCGGACGCTGGTGGTGACGCTGCTGGCCGGACAGCACTCCCTGGTGCTCGGCCCGCCCGGAACGGCGAAGTCCGAGATGGCCCGGGAACTCACGGGCCGGTTCGAGGGGGCGTCCTACTGGGAGATCCTGCTGTCCAAGTTCACCGCGCCGACCAGGATGTTCGGTCCCGTCGACGTCGCCGCGCTGGCCCGGGGCGAGTACCGGCAGGTCTACGACGGCCGCGCCACCACCGCGCATGTCGCGTTCATCGACGAGATATTCAAGTGCTCCACCGCGGCGCTGAACGAGACGCTGGGCTACCTCAACGAACGGATCTACCACCCCGAAAGCGGTGGCGAGCCGATCCGCTGCCCGCTGATCGGGGCCATCACGGCGAGCAACGAACTGCCCGGCGGCGAGGACTCGGCCGCGATCTACGACCGGCTGCTGGTGCGGATCGAGGTCGGGTACCTGGCCGACCCCTCCAACTTCGCCGCGCTGGTCCGCTCCGCCGTCAGCCGCCCCGCCGCACCGGCACGGACCACCGTCGAGCTGACCGCGTTGCAGCACGCCGTGTCCGAGGGCGTCCCGGCCGTGGACGTCCCCGACGCGATCGTGGACGCGGTGTGCACGTTGCGGGCCGCCCTGCGCCACAAGGAACTCGTCGCCTCCGACCGCCGCTGGCGGCAGGCGGTGCGCCTGCTCCAGGCGTCCGCGTACCTCGACGGCCGCCGGTCGGTCGCCGAGAGCGACCTGTCGGTGCTGACGCACGTGCTGTGGGACTCGCCCGCCGAGCGCCCGACCGTCGAGCGCGAGGTGCTGCAACTGGTCAACCCCGACGCCAGGGAGGCGCTCGACCTGGCCGACGCCATCGAGGAGCTGGAGGCCCAGCTCGACGCCATGGCCGGGCAGTCCCGCGAGGCGCTGAGCGAGTGGGTCATCAAGAACGCCCACAACAAGCTGGCCAAGGCGGGCAAGCGGCTGGAGAGGCTGCGCGAGGAGGCGGCGGGCGCCGGCCGCTCCACCGCCGCCATCGACCGGGTCACCGGCCGCCAGCGCGCCGTCCGCGCCCGCGTCCTCACCGAAGCCCTCGGCGTGGACGCGAGCACGGTGCAGGCCCAGCTCTGAACACCCGGGGGACGAAAACGATGGGCAGCACACCGAGCAGGCTCGACGAGCTGGCGGGCCCGGCCGGGAAGTGGCTGGGCCGGCCCGCCGCGACCGCCGGACAGCACACCTCGGCCGTGGTCGCGGACCGGTTCGACCGGATCACCTGGCGCGACATCCACGAGCAGTCGGCCGCACTGCGCGAGCTGGCCGAGGAGCTGGACGCACACCATGCCTGCGGCACCGGTCTGCTGACCGACGCGTTCCTGGCCGCCTACCAGGCCCGCCCGCAGTTGCGCGAGCGCGCGGAGATGGCCCCCTCCGGGCTGGTCAACCACCAGATCATGACCTCCTTGGTGGAGTCACCGGACTTCGCCGAGCTGCACCGGGAGACGGTCGCGGACCCCTACGCCGCCGCCATGGCCGTACTCGCCCAGGCCGCCGCGCTGCGCCGGATGCTGGAACGTTCCCGGGACGCCCAGGAGCGGGCCGGGCAGGCGATGACGGCGCGGCAGCACGCCGCGGGTGCGGCGGCCGCCGTGGGCGAGGCGCTCGGTAGGGCCGCCGAAGAAGCCGACGGGGACGGCGCCGTGCCGGATACGGCCGCCGCTGCCGTACGACGCGCGACCGAGGCCGCCGAAGCCGCCGAGGCCACCGCGCGACAGGCCGTCCAGGGCGCCGTTCAGTCCCTCATGGTGGCGGCTCCGGGCACCCGCGCCGCCGCACGGAGCGCGGTGGCGCGGGCCGCCGGGACCGTGCGGGAGGAGGCCGCGCTGATGCGGGCGTGGGGAGTCGAGGCCGGTGAGCTGGAACGGATGCCGTTCGACCAGCGCGCCCGGCTCGCCGAGCGGCTGCGCACGAGCCGCCTCGCACAGTGGGCGGAGCTGATCGGCCGCTTCCGGCAGATGGCCGGAGGCGAACGCGCCCGCAAGGTCGAGAACGCCGCCGGGGAGCTGGTCGGCGTCACCCTCGGCGACGACCTCTCCCGCGTGATCCCCTCCGAGCTGGCCAACCTCGGCCTGCCCGCGCTGCGCGCGGTGTTCGCCGCGCGCTACGCCGCCGGGGAGCTGATGCTCTACGACCGGCAGGGAGAGCAGACCACCGGCCAGGGCGCCGTCATCGCGTGCGTCGACACCTCGCACTCCATGTACGAGGGAGGGCCCGGCGGAGTCACCCGGGAGGCGTGGGCCAAGGCGTGCGCCCTGGCGCTGCTGGACCAGGCCCGCCACGCGGGACGGGACTTCGTCGGCATCCTGTTCTCCGCCGCCGAAAAGCTCCGGGTCTTCCGCTTCCCGGCCGGCCGGGCCACCGGCATCGCCGAGGTCCTCGACTTCGCGGAGTCCTTCCTCGGCGGCGGCACCAGCTACCAGACGCCGCTGACAGCGGCCCGCGAACTGCTGGAGGAGGAGTTCAACGACGCGGCCCGCACGCGCGGGGACATCGTGCTGCTCACCGACGACGAGTGCGAGGTCACCGAGGAATGGATGCGCGGCTGGAACGACGCCAAGCGCCTGCTGGGCTTCCGGGTCTTCGGCGTGGCCATCGGCGCCCCGCGCGCCGCCGAGGCCGACTCGGTCCTGGACGCCCTGTGCGACAACCTGCGCTGCGTCGAAGACCTCACCGACGTCCACGCGGCCGCCGACCTCTTCCGCGTGATCTGACGCGGCCCTCGGCGGAGCCGTACACGCAGTCGTACACGGAGACGGCCACGCCCCGGGTCTCCTCGGGGCGTGGCCGCGCGTGATCACCGGGCCGGGCGGCCTAGCCGGCCGTGCGGCCGTCCGTCGCGTCCGTCGCGTCCGCGGTGGCGTCCGGCGTGGCCGGGTCGTCGGCGCCGACACCGGCACCGGCGGACCGGACGGCCGCCGCGACCGCCGCCTGCTCCGCGCGGCGCAGGCGGCCCGTGCGGCGGGCCGACATGCACGCGTAGACGAGGATGCCGGCGAACAGGAACAGCACGCCCTGGTAGATCGCCGCGTAACCGGCGCCGGCCACCAGCCAGAACGTGAAGCCGAAGGCGACCAGCGCGAGCACCAGGTCCCGTGCGAAGCGGCCCGGGTGGACCTGGTCGCGGCGGCCGGTGAGCAGGAAGTAGATCTGGGCGCCGGCGGCGAGCAGATACGGCACGGTCGCCGAGAACGTCGTGATCAGGACGAGGATCTCGAAGACGCCGCCCGCGCCGATCAGGTAGTTGATCACGGTCAGGGCCGTGGCCAGCACCGAGGCGGCCAGGACGCCGAAGGTCGGCACACCGCGCCGCTTCTTCAGGAAGGCGGCCGGGAACAGCCCGTCCTTGGCGGCGGCGTACGGCGACTGGGCGCTCATCAGCGTCCAGCCGTTGAGCGCGCCGATGATGGAGACGACCGCGGCGATCGCGATGACCGTGCCGCCCCACTGCCCGCCGAACATGGCGTTCACCGCGTCGGAGAACGGTGCCTTGGAGTCCACCAGCTTGTCGTGGGCGACCGTGCCGAAGACCGAGACCGTGCCGAGCAGGTAGACGACGGCGGCGCCGATGGTGCCGAGGACGGTGGCGCGGCCCACGTTGCGCTCGGGGTCGCGCACCTCGCCCGCGCTCATCGCCGCGGACTCCACGCCCACGTAGCTGTAGAGCAGGATGGCCGCGGCGGCCGACATGCCGCCGATCGCGCTGCCGCCGCCCTCGTTGAACGAGCCGAGCTTGTCCGGGTCGAAGAAGAACAGCCCGACGACCGCGATGAACAGCAGCGGGACGAACTTCAGGACGGTGGAGACCAGCTGGACGGCGCCGACGTAGCGGGTGCCGGCGAAGTTGGAGAGCGCCGGGAGCCAGAGCGCGATCAGCGCCACCAGGAGGTCCATGCCCTTGGAGTCGTGCCCGGGGAAGAGCACGTGGACATAGCCGACGGCGGCGACCGCGAGGGCCGCGTTGCTCACCCAGGTCATGGTCCAGTAGGACCAGGCCGACAGGAAGCCGGCGAAGTCGCCGAACGCCTCACGGGCGTAGACGTAAGGGCCGCCGGTGTCCGGGTGCCGTTCGGCGAGCCGTCCGAAGACCAGGGCCAGCGCGATGGCGCCGACGGTCAGGACGCCGAAGGCGACCAGGCTGACGGTGCCGAAGGGCGCCACCGAGGCCGGCAGCAGGAAGATGCCGCCGCCGATGATGTTGCCCATCACTAGACAGGTTGCGGTCCCCAGACCGAAGCGGCGGGTGTGCCGGTCGTGCATGGCTTTGGTGGGCCTCTCGTCGTGCTGTGCGGGCCCGGGGGTGCCGGGCGACTGCTCATGGTCTTCGACCTGCGACGTTGCACAAAATCAGCGGGTAATGTCCCGCACGGCACCATCGGCCGGTGAAAATACTTCGGGCTGCGGCCCCCGCGACCGCAGTTCGTCCGCCGGGCCCCCGAGGGGTATCTGCGGCCCGTCGACCTCGCTCAGCCAGCGCCGCAGGATCTCGTGGACCTGCCCGGCACCGGTCGGTTCCGCGCCGTCGGCGGCCGGCGGGGACAGTTCGGCGGGCCACAGCAGGAAGGGTCTGCTCTGCTCGCCGCCCAGGCCGCCGTGCGAGCCGATCTGCTCCTCGAAGGCGTGCACGGCGCCGGTGGCCGGGTCGCAGGCGGAGTTGACCATGATGTCGGCGACATGCGGGAAGCCGTCCGTGCGCCGCACGGCGTCCGCGGCGCCCGCGCCGAATCCGGCGAGGGGGTCGCGGCCCACGATCCGGCCGGTGTCGAGGTGGTGCTCGGCGCCGCCGGGGCCGAGCACCAGGGCGCCGTGCGCGGCGGAGCGCACGAGCAGGAAGCCGATGCCCGGGTGGTTGGCGAGGGTGGCCAGCAGCGCCGGGTGGCGGCGCTCGATCTCCTCGCGCGTGACCCGGCCGGGCAGGTCGGGGAAGGCCACCAGGCCCAGATTCCCCGAGGCCAGCACGACGGGGTCGGACGGGCCGCACCCGTCGGTGCCCTCGGGCCGGTGCAGCGCGGCGCGGGCCGCCTCCCGCGCCTCGGCCCCGCTCGTGGTGCGCCCGGCGCGCCGGGATACGGGCAGTCCGCAGCCGGCCCGCACCAGATCCTCCAGGCCGAGCCCGTAGGCCCCCAGGAAGGTCGGGCCGGGGCTCTGGCCGTGGTCGGAGAGCAGCACGACGCGATAGCGGCGGGGGGCGTAGTGGGCGGCGTCGGCGATCAGGCCGATGGCGCGGTCCAGGCGGCGCAGCACCTGGTGGGTGTCGCGGTGCCGGGGGCCGGAGTGGTGGGCGACCTCGTCGTAGGCGACCAGGTCGGCGTAGACGGCCGTGCGGCCGGCGAGCAGGTCGCCGATCACGGCGGCGACCACGACGTCCCGCTCGACGACGGTCGCGAAGGCACGGATGAACGGGTAGAGCCCGCCGCGCTTGACGCGCGGGCTCTCCCGGCGGAACCGGGACCGCAGGGACTGGCCGATCTCGCGGAAGATCTCGGCGACGAAGGACACGGCCGTGCGGGTCGCGTTGGCCGGGTCGGAGAAGTACGCGAAATAGCCGGCGCGGGAGCGGTTGTGCCGGCCGCGGCGGGCGGCCACCGACATCACCAGCGCGAGCTGGTCGGCGCCGCCGCTGAAGAGGTTGCCGCGGCTGGCGCCGTCGAGGCCGAGCAGCCCGGCGTCGCCGGTGCGGGCCACGGCCCGGCGCTGGAGCTCGGCCGCGCCGCTGGGCCGGTTGCTGACGATCAGGCGGCCGGTCTCCTTCTCGTACCACCGGAAGGCGGGCAGGTCGTGGTTGGTGCCGTGCAGGATGCCGAGCTGGCTGGCGCCGGTCTGGCTGGACCAGTCCGTACGCCACGGGGTCAGGCGGTGGGTGCCGCCGAGCCAGCTCGCGACCGTCCCCATCAGGGGCCGCTCGCCGCTCGTCGCCTCGCGCAGCAGGTCGTGGCCGAGGCCGTCGAGCTGGAGGAAGACCGTGCCGGGCGCTATGGGGCCCGGGTCGCCGGGGGCGCCGCGGCGGCGGCCGTGCCGGCGGCCGGCCAGCCGCACCAGCCGGCGGCGGTACGCCTCGTCGTCGCGCACCGCGAGGAAGGTGGAGGTGGCGGAGGAGGTCGCGGACACCACGGCGGCGACGATCACGGCCGTCTCGGGTGCGGCCTGGCCGCGCCCCTCGGGGATCAGACCGAGGGCGACCAGCAGCAGCGAACCGTTCAGAAAGAAGACCAGCAGGCCGAGGACGAGGGCGGGCACCAGCAGCAGGGCCCGCACGAGCAGCGGCCACACCAGGGCGCTGAGCAGGCCGAAGGCGCCGGCGCCGAGCGCGGCGGTGAGGAACGTACGGGTGAGGCTCTCGCCGTCGGCGGACTGGAGGCTGAAGTCGGGGAGCAGGCCGGCGAGCACCAGCAGCGTCAGCGAGGACACCACCCAGACCGCCGTCACCCGCAGCAGGGCACCGCCTGCCGCCTTCCACCGGGGCCGTCGCATTCCGCACTCACCTCGCTCCCGCAGACCGTCACGCTGGGACACCCTCGGCGGGCATCACGCATACAGCGTGTCACAGCCCACTGACAGCGCGGCCTGTCCGGCGGCGGACCGCGACCGGCCCGGCCCCTTCTCCCCGTTCCTTCCCCCTCCCCTCAGCGCCCGGCGAACGGAACCTGCACGTCCGCCTCCGACCCCGCCCCCGTCCCCACGCCCGCCGCCCCCGGACGGCTCCACAGCCCCGCCTCCGCCAGGCGCGGCAGCACCCCCTCCCCGACCCAGTACGCCTCCTCGACGTGCGGATGCCCGGACAGGACGAATTCCTCGATGCCGAGCCGGTGGTATTCGGTGATCCGCTCCGCCACCTCGGCATGGCTGCCCACCAGGGCGGTGCCCGCGCCGCCGCGTACCAGCCCGATGCCCGCCCAGAGGTTGGGCGCGATCTCCAGCCCGTCCGTGCTGCCGCCGTGCAGGGCGAGCATCCGCCGCTGCCCTTCGGACTCGCTGCGCGCAAGCCCCTCCTGGACGGTACGGACCGCCTCCGGCGAGAAGCCCTCCAGCAGGCGGCGCGCCTCGGCCCACGCCTGGTCGGCGGTGTCCCGGGCGATCACGTGCAGCCGGATGCCGAAGCGCACCGTGCGCCCCGCGTCGGCGGCCAGCTTCCGTATCCAGGTGATCTTCTCGGCGACCTGTCCGGGCGGTTCGCCCCAGGTCAGGTACACGTCGCTGAACCGGGCGGCGACCTCTCCGGCCGCCGCCGAGGACCCGCCGAAGTAGACCGGCGGTACGGGGTCGGGCACGCGGGCCAGCCGCGCCTGCTCGACCCGCAGGTGCTCCCCGGTGAAGTCGACGGTCCGCCCCTGCCACAGGTCCCGCACGATGCTCAGGAACTCTCCGGTACGGGCGTAGCGCGCGTCCTTGTCGAGGAAGTCGCCGTACGCGCGCTGCTCGTGGCTCTCGCCGCCGGTGACGACGTTGAGCAGCAGCCGGCCGGGCGCGTGCCGCTGGAAGGTGGCCGCCATCTGGGCGGCGAGGGTGGGCGAGACGACGCCGGGCCGGAAGGCGACCAGGAACTTCAGGCGCTCGGTCTCCCGGGCGAGCATCGCCGTGGTGAGCCAGGCGTCCTCGCACCAGGCCCCGGTGGGGGTGAGCGCACCCTCGAAGCCGAGCTGTTCGGCGGCGCGGGCGATCTGGGTGAGGTAGCCGAGGGTGGCGGGGCGCTGGCCGCCCGCGGCGCCGGCGGGCAGGCCGTGTCCGCCGCCGACGACGTGCCGGCTGTCGCCGTAGGTCGGCAGGAACCAGTGGAAGGTGAGGCTCACGAGGTCTCCGGAGGGGAAGGAGAGGGAATTGAGGAGTGGTCAGAGGAGGCCGTGGCGGGGTGGCCGGGTGCCGTGGAGCACGTACCGGCCGAGGTGCTGCACCTTCCAGCGCGCGGGGTCGTGCAACGTGTGCGTACGCGCGTCGCGCCAGTGCCGGTGCAGGTTGAGCCCGTCCAGCGCGGCCCGGGTGCCGGCCACTTCGAAGAGCGCGCTGCCCGTCTCCACCGCCACCTCACCCGCGTACGCCTTCGCCGCGGCGACCGCGACGGACGCCTCGGCGGCGGTGTCGTCGGTGAGGCCGGCGGTGGCGGTGTCCACGGCGCGGGCCGCGGCCTCCAGCAGGGCGTGCGCGGCCCGGACCCGGAGTTCGAGTTCGCCGAAGCGCTGGACGAGCAGCGGGTCCTCGGCGGCCGTGTCGAAGCCGCTCTCGAACCACGGCCGGCTCTTCGTGCGGACGAATCCGGCCGCTTCGGCGAGGGCTCCCCGCGCGATCCCGGTGTCGATGGCGGCGTGCAGCAACTGGGCGAAGGCGCCGTGCAGTTGCGGCCCTTCGAAGGTGAGGTGGTGCGGTACGACGCGGTCGGCCGGCACGGCGACGTCCTCCAGGCGCACCGTGCCGCTGGCGGTGGTGCGCTGCCCCATGCCGCCCCAGTCGTCGACGACGGTGACGCCGGGCGCGTCCCGCGGCACGTACGCGACGTGCAACTTGTCCCCGGCGCCGCGGGCCAGCACCGGAATCCAGTGGGCGAACAGGGCGCCGGTGGAGTAGTGCTTGACCCCGCTCAGCCGGTAGCCGTCGCCGTCCGGTGCCAGGCGGGTGCGGATGTCCTGGACGTGCCGGGTGCCCGCCTCGGACTGGGCGTTGCCGAAGCGGCGCCCGGCGAGCACCTCGCGGAAGAAGAACTCCCGCTGGCGGGAACTCCCCCGGGCGCGCAGCACGTTGACGTACACGAAGTGGCTCTGCGGGATCTGGGCCAGGCTGGGGTCGGCGGTGGCCAGCAGCCGGAAGACCTCGGCCAGCGTTCCGGCCGAGACGTCGGCGCCGCCGTGCGCACGCGGCACGGTGATCCCGAGCAGGCCGCCGGCCGAGAGCCGGTCGAGTTCGTCGCGCGGCAGCAGCCGCCGCGCGTCCCGTTCCGCCGCGCCCGGCCGGAAGGCGTCGGCCAGTTCGGCCGCGACGGCGAGCGCTTCGGCGTCGTCGGCGATGATGTGCGCCGGGCCGGTCCGGGGCGCAGTGGGTGCGGTGGGTGCGGTGGGTGCGGTGGGGGCCATGTGCGTACTCCTGCCGGCTCAGCCCGCGGCGGCGAGCAGCGGGGCCCGGCCGAGGGCGCCGGAGAACTGGTCGAGGACCTGGTGGAGGGCTTCGGCGGTGCCGGTCTCGACGGCGAGCGTGCCGTCCTCCCGTATGTCGAGGTGCCGGTCCAGGACGAACCAGCCCTGGACGATGTGCGCGGCGCCCATGGAGGAGAGCACCGGCCGCAGCGCGTAGTCGATGGCCAGGACGTGGGCGGTGGTGCCGCCGGTGGCCAGCGGCAGCACGGTCTTGCCCGCCAGCGCGTACTGGGGCAGCAGGTCGAGCAGCGACTTGAGGAGGCCCGAGTAGGCGGCCTTGTAGACGGGCGTGCCGATCACCACGCCGTCGGCCTGCGCGAAGAGCCGGGTGGCGCGGACGATGTCGGGGTGCTGGAAGTCGGCGCCGAGCAGGGCCTCGGCGGACAGCGTGCGGACGTCGAGTTCGACGACGCGGTGGCCTTGGGCGGTGAGCCTGGTGTCCAGATGGCGCAGGAGGCGGGCGGTGCGGGAGGTGGCGGAGGGGCTTCCGGAGACGGACAGGACGGTGGGCATGGCGGTTCACCTCGGGGAGGAGCAGTTCGGCAGGAGCGGGAGCGGCGGTCAGGAGTACCAGGTGGGAGTAGGCAGTTCGCCGGTGAGGACGTAGCGGCCGACCTCGCGGCGCTTGTACGCGACGGGGTCGTGCAGGGTGTGGGTGCGGATGTTGCGCCAGAAGCGGTCCAGGCCCTCGGCCGTGGCGGTGGAGCGGGCGCCGGTGGCCTCGAAGATCCGGTTGGCGGTGTCCAGGGCCACGTCGGTGGCGTGCGCCTTGGCGGCGGCGACCCGTACCTCGAACTCGCCGCGGTCCTGCTCGGTCACCGCGTCGGGGTCGTCGTGCAGCCGCTGTCCCTCCTGCGCCACCCGGTCGGCGAAGGCCTGGGCGGCCCACAGCCGGGTGGTCAGGTCGCCGTAGATGTCGATGACGTACGGCTCGTCGACGGCCCGGTCGTGTCCGCCGTGCAGCCAGGGGCGGGTGGTGCTGCGGGTGTAGCCGGCCGCCGTCTCCAGGGCGCCGGCGGCGATCCCCAGGTAGAAGTTGACGAACACCAGCTGGATGGTGGGCACGTTGAGGGTGTTGTAGACACGCGGCCGGAAGGTCCTGTCGACGTAGCCCGCCGCGCCTTCCCAGCCCACGCGGACGTTGTCGAGGGTGACGCCGCCGCTCTCGGTGAGCCGCTGGCCGATGTTGTCCCAGTCGTCGTGGAAAGCCAGGCCCTCGCTGTCGGAGGGCACGATGGCGAAGACGTGGTCGTCGGTGCCTTCCAGGACGCCTTCGAGCACGGTGACGTCGGAGACCTTGCTGCCGGTGGAGAAGGACTTGCGGCCGCTGAACGCCAACGTGTCGCCCTCGTCCCGGACGACCACGTCGGCGTCGCGCGGGTTGACGGCGCCGCCGAAGAACCACCGGTTGCGGGCGGCCTCGGCCTCGACGTGTTCCCACTGCTCGCGGGTGCCGACGAGCCGGGCCGCCCAGTTCCACAGGTAGTGGTAGCCGAGCAGCTGGGCGATCGAGCCGTCGGCCTTGGCGACCTCGCGGACGACCTGGTAGGCGGTCGTCCAGTCCTGGCCGCCGCCACCGTGCGCGGCCGGGCCGAGCAGGGTGACCAGGCCGGAGTCCTTCAGGAGCCGCACTTCGGCGTACGGGGTGGCGCCGGCCCGGTCGCGGGCGGCGGCGTCGGTGGCGAGTATCGCGGCGACCTCGGCGGCGCGGGCGGTCCACTCGTCGGCTTCGGTGGGGGCCGGCCGGGACTGCCAGGTGGTGGGGGCTACGGCGCTCATGGGGACTCTCCTTCGTGCGTCGGTGGTTGCGCGGTGGGTACGGCGTGCGGGTCCGGTCAGGCGAGGGCGGCGGAGGGCCGTGGCGCGTCGGGGAGTCGGGCCTCCAGCTCGCGGACGAGCGGCAGTACGCGCTTGCCGAAGTACTCGACCTCCTCCAGGTAGTGCAGGAACCCGAGCAGGAAGAGGTCCACGCCGAGGCGCTTGTACGCGACGATGCGTTCGGCGATCTGTTCCGGGGTGCCGATCAGCCCCGTACGGAACCCGTCGTTGTACTGGACGAGGTCCTCGAACGAGGAGTCCTGCCACATGCCCTTGCCGTCGGCCGTGGACCGGCCGGCCTGGCTGACGGCGTCCGAGAAGCCGTGCACGGCCTCCGTGTCCGCCTTGGCGACGATCTCCCGCAGTACTTCGCGGGCCTCCGCCTCGGTGTCCCGGGCGATCAGGAAGCCGTTGAGGCCGAAGCGGGGCGCGGGCCGCCCGGCGGCCGCCGCCGAGGCGCGGACATCGGTGAGCTGTTCGGTGACGCCGTCGAAGTCCTTGCCGTTGCTGAAGTACCAGTCGGAGACCCGGCCCGCCATGGCGCGGGCGGCGGTGGAGTTGCCGCCCTGGAAGATCTCCGGGTGCGGACGCGCCGGGGTGTTCAGCGGCTTGGGCTTTAGCGAGAAGTCGCGGATGCGGTAGAAGTCCCCGGCCAGCTGCGCGTGGTCCTCGGTCCAGACGGTGCGCAGCGCGGTGATGAACTCCTCGGCCCGCCGGTAGCGTTCGTCGTGCTCCAGCCAGGGCTCGCCGAGCGCGGTGAACTCGCCCTTGAACCAGCCGCTGACGACGTTGACCGCGAACCGGCCGCCGGAGAGCCGGTCGGCGGTGGCACCGAACTTGGCCAGCACGCCGGGGTGCCAGAGGCCGGGGTGGACGGCGGCGATGACCTTCAGGCGCTCGGTGGCGAGCAGCAGCGCGAGGCTGAAGGAGGTGGACTCGTGCTGGTACTCGGCGCCGTAACCGGCCATGTAGCGGACCTGGCTGAGCGCGTAGTCGAAGCCGTTGTTCTCGGCCAGGACGGCCAGTTCGCGGTTGTAGGCGTAGCCCCAGTCGGTGCGCTGCTCGATGGTGCTGGTGACCAGGCCGCCGCTGACGTTGGGCACCCAGTAGGCGAAGCGGAGCGGGTCGCGGGCGGGTAGTGCGGGCATGGAGGTGCTCCCGGTGGGTCTGAGAGGGCAGGGCGGGCTGCGCCCGAGCGGTTGTGCGCGCGGCACCCGTCCCGAAGAACGCAGGGGGAATTACGGCATCGGCAGCGCGCACCCCATACGGTCCGCGCGTATTGCGTACGGCGTCGGAGCCCGTGAATCAGCGCGCGAAAGCGACGGATACGCGAAGGCCGGAACCAGCCGCTACGGAGATTCCACAGGGGAAATGCGGCGCCATGGGCGAGTTACCGGAAAAGGGATCAGCCGGCCCGCCGGGACAGCGCCCAAAAAGGCGAACCGGAGGCGCGGTTATCGGCGGGAGCACCGACACAGGGCGCTGGAGACGCGTACGAGGTCCACATGACGCCGTTGTGTGAACCGGCCCGGCTTCTTCATCAACACGTCACCTCCCCGCAACAATTCGACGGTCCGGCCACGGCCCGGCCGGTCTTTTTCCCGTCCCGCCCAGGAGTTTACCCAGGCAGCCGCCGCAGGTCGACCAGGCATCCGCGAGGTGGTGATAGGGTCCCCCTTCCATCACACCCCGACCGGGGAATTCACCTGCCCCCGGTAACGGTTGGAGGCAGGTCGTCGTGCGCATGGAGCAATTGGAATACCTGGCGGCGGTCACCCGGCTCGGGTCGCTGCGCCGCGCCGCGGAGGAGCTGCATCTGTCGCAGCCCGCCCTCAGCGAGACCGTCCGCAACCTGGAACGGGAGCTGGGGGTGGCGCTGCTGGACCGCAAGCGGTCCGGGGCGAAGATCAGCGACGAGGGGCGGGAGCTGCTGCCGCACATCACCGGCGTGCTGGACGCGGTCGACCGGCTGCGCCGGGCGGCCGACGACCAGCACCACGTCAGCCGGATGGTGCGGCTGGGCACGGTCAACGCCGCCACGGTCCCGCTGCTGGTGCCGGCCGTCCGCGAGTTCCGTGCCGCCCATCCGCTGACGCAGGTCGAGGTGGTCGCCGCCCAGCAGGACGCGATCCGGCAGGGCCTCGCGGAGGGCGGGTTCGACCTGGGGCTGGTCAACTACCTCCGGGGCGACGACCTGCCGCCGGACCTGCACACCACCGAGCTGCTGCGCGGCCGTCCGGTCGTCTGCGTGCGCCCGGACAGCCCGCTGGCCGCGCTGGAGGCGGTCGGCGTCGCCGATCTGCTGGCCGAGCCGCTGATCGTGATGCGGGCCGGATACGTCATGCACCGCTACGTCCACCGGCTCCTGCGGGGCCGCACGCCGTCCTTCTCGTACTCGACCGACGGCGCGGAGATGGGCAAGCTGATGGTGGCCGAGGGGCTCGGCGCCACCGTGCTGCCCGACTACAGCGTGCTCGGCGACCCGCTGGAGCGCAGCGGCGCGATCACCTGCCGCCCGCTGGCGGACGACGCCACCGAGGTCCGCATGGTGATCCAGCGCCGCCGCTCCGGCTCGGTGCCCCGGGCGGCACGGGACCTGCACGCGATCTTCGTCCGGCGCGCCGCCGAGCCGCCCCACGGGCGGACACGGCCCGGTCCGCCCGGCTCCGGAGCACGATGAGGCAGGATCGAGGGGTGGGACGCACGGCGGATACGACGCGTGCGGCCCCGGCGCACTGCACGTCGTATCCGGACGGGAGGTCATCGTGGCGGTGGAGGTCACCTGGTGGGGACACGCCACCGTCACGGTCGCCGACTCGGGCGTACGGGTACTGACGGACCCGCTGTTCACGCGGCGGCTGGCCCATCTGCGGCGGCGCCGTGGCGCGCTCCCGCCGCCGGCCGCGGCCCGCGCCGACGCCGTCCTCGTCTCGCATCTGCACGCCGACCACCTGCACCCCGCCTCGCTGGCCCGCCTCGCGCCGGGCACGCGGGTGGTGGTGCCCCGGGGCGCGCTCGCCGCGGTGCCGGGGCTGCGTCGGGTGGCGGCGGCGCGCGGGCTGCCGGTCACCGAACTGCGGCCCGGCGAGTCGGTCACGGTCCGCGCCGAGCACCCGGACGGGTGCGGTTCCGGCGAGGTGACCGTCCGCGCGGTGCACGCGGCCCACGACGGGCGGCGGCTGCCGTACGGGCCGCACCGGGTGCCCGCCCTCGGCTACGTGGTGCACGGCGCGGCGGCGACGTACTTCGCGGGGGACACCGGGCTCTTCGACGCGATGGCCGAGGAGGTCGGCGCCTGTGATGTGGCGCTGCTGCCGGTGGGCGGCTGGGGGCCCTTCCTCGGGCACGGGCATTTGGACGCGCGGCGGGCGGCCGAGGCGGCGGCCCGGCTGGCGCCCGGCGAGGCGGTCCCGGTGCACTACGGCACGTACTGGCCGATCGGCCTGGACGCGGTGCGCCCGCACGAGTTCCACTCCCCCGGTGACGAGTTCGCGCGGCAGACCGGGCTGCTGGCGCCGGGGGTGGCGGTGCACCGGCTCGCGCACGGCGAGTCCGTACGGCTGGCGGGCGCGCGGTGATCGGCGGGCTGGCGGGCGGTGTGCCTCCCGAGTCGACGCAGCAGGTGGTGGGCTACCCGTCGCTGTTCCTGCTGGTGGTGCTGGGGTCGCTGGTGCCGGTGGTGCCCACGGGCGCGGTGGTCAGCTCGGCCGCCGTGGTCGCCTTCCACCAGCAGTCGCCGTGGGCCCTGCTGGTCGTCTTCGGCGTCGCCTCGCTCGCCGCCTTCCTCGGGGACCTGGGGCTGTACTGGCTCGGCGGGCGGGGCGTGCGCTCCCGCAACGGTTCGGCCTGGCTGGAGCGGCTGCGCGACCGCGCGGCGCCGGAGCGGCTGGCACAGGCGCAGGCCAAGCTGCGCGAACACGGGGTGCTGGTGCTCGTGCTGTCGCGGCTGGTGCCGGCCGGCCGGGTGCCGGTGATGCTGGCGTGTCTGCTGTCCCGGATGCCGCTACGTCGCTTCGCCCGCGGCGACCTGCCGGCCTGCCTGGCGTGGGCGGCGACGTACCAGCTCATCGGCCTGCTGGGCGGCTCCCTGTTCAGCGAGCCGTGGCAGGGCGTGGCCGCCGCGATCGGCCTGACACTGGCGGTCGGCGCGGCACCCGCGGTGTGGCGACGGCTGCGGCATGGGAGGGGCGGGTGACGGGCCGTACGCGATCCGGATTCGTGCGGCGCTTGGGCCCTGCCGTACGGGGCCGGGTGTCGTCCGCTTTGCGGCATTACCGTAAAAGTTTTCCTTGGATAGGGCAGCGGTCTGCGCAAGCATCGCCATTATGCGCCTGCACTGGGAAAACACCTCTCCCTGGTCCTTGCTGCTTCACAGGGCTTCCCATGTGCGCTAAATCCGTTCCGGGCGGGCGGTCAGAGATATGAGCGCGGGGCGCTTGTAGGGTGTCGGCCAGTTCTCTTGACCGGCGCCATTGAGCAGCCACCCTGCCGGAAGGCGGGGCCTCCGCGCCGCTTTCCTCTGTTGGGCAGGGGGGGGAATCGAATCATTCGGCGATCCAGGTACGCGGCATGACATTGGGGTCTTGCGGGAAGCCGAAATTGTGAACTCGCCACCCACCGAGTTCCGGCCGCAGCACAAGACTCAAAATTCTCGCCTCCCCGGGCACAAGGCCTCCGGCTACAACCAGAGCTTCACCCTCGCCTTCCACCTGCGAGAGCATCCTTACGTAGGCGATGTCGTAGCACGGCTTCATGACGCCCGTACTGATGCCGCCGCTTTCGCTCTTGCTGCGTATTTCGCCAAGGTCCCACCACCCCTGAGACTCTGGCGTTATGACTGTATGCAGACTGGCGTAGTCATTTTCGAGCGCCATGCACCAAAAGGCGAGCGCGACCGCAAACGGGTTTTCCGGGGTCAACGGGCCTCCCGCTGCCATGGCTTCATCGTCCGGGGCCGGCACTAAGCGCCCCGGAAAGGGGGCGGCATTCACCGGAGCTTCCTGCAGCGGGAAGTCTGGCGGCAACGCGGGTTTTCGTCGCCCCTGACGAGCAGCAGCAAGCAATCGCGAACGCGCAGCCTCCTCGATAATATCGAAAATATCTTCAGATACCAGCTGGCCAAGCAGGCCAGGTCGTACGCATGGTTCAATGCGAAAAACAAGGAGCTTCCGCTTGACTCCAAGCGGGTCAGCCCTCCATGCCTCCTGCCACTCGGCCTCCCCGTAAGGAGAATTCACATAGGCATTGGACAGGATCACAATGGTGCGTTCCGCGACTTGTGTCGCCCTGTGGATCTCAGTAACGAAATGGGAACCTGCCTCGAAATCCCAAGCCTGGAGGATTGTCGTGTAACCGGCCTCTTCTAGCTGCCACGCCACCCATTCGGCCCAACTGCGATCCGAGCTCGTATAGCTGATAAAGAAGTCTCGTGCTGGGGAGACGCTTTCCTTTTGCGGCTCCGATGGATCCATATGCCCCTTCACTTGATCTCCTAGTGGTGGCTGAGTGGTCAGGAATGAGGTTGCACCAGGTTCACCATCAGCGTCTCAGGCCACCGTGATGCGCCGCACAGGCTCTCTATGTTTTTCACGCCGTCTGCCACATGAGGCATGTTCCCAGCTCGCCGAGCCTCGTTGAGGAAGTCACGGCACGTCAGAGACAGAGCTCCCTACTTCCAGCCATCCAGTGAAACCTGCGGCCCACCAGTGAGGTACCGATCAAGGGCGCTTGCGGTCGTGTCGACGAACTCCTCGGGGATGGTGTCGGCGTCGATCCATCGGACCTGGGCGTGCTTGTGGGGTTCGCGGTTTTCGGGTTCGCCGGTCCACTCGTGGGCGGCGAAGACGACGGTGAGAAAGCCGTTGGGGGCTTCGACGCCCCAGGCGCCGTGGATGATGTGGGCGACTTTCAGCGACTCGGGCTTCACGGTCAGTCCCGTCTCCTCGTACAGCTCGCGCACCGCTGTTTCGGTGATGGGCTCTCCGGGCTCGCTCTTGCCGACAGGGAGATCCCACATGCCTTGGGCGAACTTGGCGTTCTGGCTGCGCTGGAGGAGGACGACGCGGTTGGTGGCCTTGTCGTGGACGATGACGGCGGCGACCAGGAGGGTCATGGAGTCGAGGGCGGGCTTGAGGGCTTTGGGCTGGTCGTCGGTCTTCGGCTGAGCCACGGTGGTCCCTTCGTCGGCCGGGTTGATCGGCATGTTAGGTCAGCGCTTCTCGGGCGCGGCGGGCGAGTTCGGTGGCGCCGGGCACTTTGCGCCGCTGGTAGACCGCGAGTGTCGATCGGATGGAGGTGATCGCTTTGCGGGTGCGGTCCGAGGTCATGCCTTCCATGAGGGTGAGGGCTTGTGTCCAGGCCGCGACGGCTTCGTCGGCGCGGGCCTGGGCGGCGAGGCTGTCGCCTAGGTCGGCGTGGGTGAGGGCGTGGACGCGCTTGTACTTCTTGGGGTCCCAGCGAACCAGGGCGTCGCGGTGTTGCTGCTCGGTGCCGACGTGGTCGGCGAGGTCGGTGAGTGTGCGGGCGGTGTGGCTGGCCACGGTGCCGGCGGCCGGGCCGCTGACGAGGGAGAAGCTGGGCTGGGGGCCGTCTTCCCGGAGTAGGGCGTCCTCGGCGGCCAGCAGGGCGCGGGCTGCTGCGGGGTGCTCGGCGGTGGCGGCGAAGGCGCGTGCGTGGGTGATGTGGAGCAGGGCCTCGGTCTGGCTGTCGACGTGGCCGAGTCCGCGGGACAGGGCGCCTTCGACGAGGTCGACGCAGTGGTGGGGCTGCTTGAGGCTGAGGGCCTGGTGGGCGAGGGCGCGCATCATCCAGGCGGCGTGGCCGTGCGGGTCGGCCTCGCAGGCGAGCTGGTATCCGACCTGGTAGTAGCGCTGGGCGGCGCCCTCCTGGCCGAGGTCGTGATGCTTCCAGCCGGCGAGGTAGGCGAGCTCGGCGACGGCGCCGAAAGCGTTGCGGCGTAAGGCGTCGGAGATGAAGCGGGCCCGGAGGATGGGGGCGGCGGTGTCGGCGAGGTAGGCGGTGACGGTGGTCAGGCCGTGGCCACCGCCCAGTCGCTCGTCGGCTGCGCTGAACGCGGCGGTGATGTGGCGGACAACCTCGATGTCCTCCGCCCCGACCAGCGATCTTCTGGTGCGGGCGCGCAGGAGGCGGGAGGTGGTTTCCTGGTCGTACGCCAGCGGCATGGCCACGCCTGCCGTGGTGAAGGCGGCCACGGCCAGGAAACGGCGTCGTTCGACATCGGCCCGGCCCAGGGCAGTGGCGGTGATGACGGGGTCGGAGTCCTCGGCGATGGCGGTCTCCGGATCGCGCAGGCCGATCTCGGCGAGGGTGATGGTGCGGGCAGCGCGACGGGAGAGCGCTTCGGCCAGGTACTGTCCGGTCCGTCCGGACGGTTTCCGCGTGCCCTTCACCCAGTGGGATACGGCCGACTTGTTGGTGTGGATGATCTCGCCGTTCTCCGCCGCCACCCGGCGTACGCCCCTCGCCAGCGCTTCATAGGTATGGCCGGACGCGGCGATGGCTTCGCGCAGACGGACGTTGGGCTGGTTGAGTGCCGCCACGACCTCCCCCGATCCGGGGCTGTAAACCGCGTATACCGCTTGGTCTTCTCCCCACCGTACCCACTGTGCGTGACGGCAGGTTCACTTATCAGCAGCCGCCCGGAATGGCCCGACCGGCCCAGGCTCCCCGCTTGGCCGGGCGGCTCCCCGCAGTTCCGTACGCGCCGATCCGGCTCGGGCATTCCTGTGCCCGGCCCCGGCCGATCAGAGACGGAGACACCGGTGACCACCATCGACACGACGACCATCACGGTCGAACTCCCCGAGGCGTTCGATCCGCGCTGGAGCCGCCTGCCCGGCATCCAGGTCGACGGCCGGCGCATCACCATCGACCCGGCCGAGTACTTCTTCCGCTTCGAGTCCAGCACGTGGCTCATCGCCGACTGGGAGCTGGTCAAGTCCCAGCTTCTGGCAGCGAACGAGACCACGGAAAGCGCGGTCGAGCAGCTTGCGCTGGACTTCGTCAAGGCCCACGGCGAGCCCACCTCCGACGCGGGCCGTGTCCTGGGCACCGCGTACGAGGTGTACGCGTACCTGTTCCGCGACGAGCACCTCGACGGGCTCGGCCTGCCGAAGATCACCGCCGAGCATCTGGGGATGCTGAGGCAGGCGGCGACGCTGATGGCCCTCAACAAGGTGGAGTTGGACGGGCACATCTCCAACGTCGGCCCGTGCTGGTTCTTCCCCGCCGCCACCTCCGTCGTCTTCGACCTGGACGACGAGATGGGCGGCACGCTCGACGAGGTCTACCACGGCGGCTGGTTCAACGAGCACCGCCGCATCGAGTCCATCAAGGCTCACGCCGCCCTCGGCGGACGGCTCGTGCACGGCTGCCAGTCCGTGCCGGACCAGTCCGGCGGCGTCATCGCGCCCTACGGTGCGTCGATGGCCACCTTCCGCGATGACCTGGCCGCCTTCAAGGTCGGCTGGATCGAGCAGGTCTACGCCCACCGCGTGATCCGAGCCGCGTAACACCCAGCAGGATCCGGGGCGGGTCGGGCACGCTCGCCCGCTCCGGACGCCACCACACCGCAAGGGAGCCCCCACGCATGGACGAGAACTTCAACGCCGAACTCCTCGCTGACCTTTGCACTCTCACCGGGCGGCCCGCCCCCAAGCGTGATGAGGTGCGGGTGTGGTCCATGTCGGGTGTCGAACGCCTGACCTTCCCCGACGGCAGCACGGCCATCTACAAGTACGCCAGGAGGCCCTTCGACGGCGAGGACCAGGCGCTGCGGCTGGCCCACACCCTCGGAATTCCGGTGCCTCATGTCCATGCGGCCGCGAGGATCGGCGGGTGGCTCGGCATGTTCCTGGAAGACCTCGGCACCCCCGTCCGCGACGCGGACAGCCTCGACGGCGCCGCCGCGGCAGTCGCCCTCCACCGCACCCGGGCCGCCTCCGCACTGTCCATGCTCGACGCGGAAGCACTGGGCGCCTTGCCGAACCGCGCCTTGGACCACCTCGACCGGCTCCGCAAGGCCGATCGCTGGCAGGACACCGAAGACATCGAGCACGCACTCGACCAGATCGCTTTGGCAGCCGAGGCCCGTGCCCAGGGCACCACGGTGGAGCCCTTCGGCTGGGTGCACTCCGAGTTCCACCCCACCAGCCTCCACATCGGAAAACGCGGCTGGCGGCTGCTGGACTTCGCCCGCGCCTTCACCGGCCCCGGGCTGCTCGACCTTGCCAGCTGGCACGGCACCCTCGACACACCTGACCCAGCTCGCTTGCACGGCTTCATCGAGTCGTACGTCAACGAGGGCGGCGCCCCCGACGCACTGGCCGAGCGAGGGTGCCTGGCCGCCGAAAAGTGGGCGCTGGGCTGGCACCGGATGTGGGCGGTCGAGTGGTTCATGGAGCAGTCCATCCGATGGATCAACGATCCGGCCACCGACCCCGCCTACATCAAGGCCGTCCGCCGCCACCTCACCGATGTCCTCCAACTACTGGAGGTCTAGGTGCGCGCCCAAGCCTCCCCCTGGCACACCCACGCCCTCCAGCGCGCCGCCGCCGGACCCGCCGAGCCACTGGCCGCACCGCCACGCATGGAATGGGCCACCGCCCCAGGGCTCGGCCCCGGCGCCGAGATACTCGGAAGCGATCTATGCCAGCGCCGCGTACTGGAACTCGGCTGCGGCCCTGGCCACAACGTCGCCCACCTGGCCGCACGCCGTAGCGTCCGCGTCACCGGAGTCGATCTGGTCGGGCTGCAGGTTCGCCGTGCACGCTCGCACTACGGGCGGCTGGCCGGCGCCGGCTTCGTTGCCGGTCATGCCCTCCACTACCTGCAAGCCAGTCGCGAGCAGTTCGACGCGATCTACTCGGTCTTCGGAGCCATCGGCCTCGTCGCTCCCCAGCTGCTGCTGCCCGCCATCGCCGTACGCCTGAGGCCCGGCGGTGCACTCGCCTTCTCCGTACCGCACCCCAGGCGGGCAGGAAGGTATCCCTCTACCGACAACCTGCCGCGTCGCGACTACGTGACCCTGCCCGACCGGACCCGTCAACCCATCGCCCGATGGGAATTCGACGCCGAGCGCTGGACGGACCACCTCGCCCGAGCCGGACTGGCGCTCACGTGCGCCCAGGAACTGCGCGACCCTCGCCGAAACCGCTTCCCGACCACTTTGCTGATCGCCGCGCGCAAGGACTGACCCGACTCGACCTCGCGGAGCACCGATGCGCCTTCCCTACCTGCTGCTGGACATCGACGGGGTCCTCATCCCCTTCCCAAGCCGGGACGGGGCCACCCCGGATACGCACCTCCGTCACGACGTCCTCCCGACTGGCCGCGACCCCAGCGAACCCGTCACCATCTGGCTCAACCCAGCCCACGGCCCGATGCTCGCGGACCTGATGAAGGTCCGGCTCTTCACCCCGGTGTGGTGCACGAGCTGGCGCCAGGACGCCACCACCATGATCGGTCCGCTCCTCGGGCTCCCGCCGCTGCCGCACGTCGACCTGCCGCACCCGCAGATCACCACCAGCCACCCCAACGGCTACCTGTGGAAGCGCGACCACGTCGACGCGTGGATCGGCGACGCACCCGCAGCTTGGATCGACGACGACTTCACCGCCCTTGACCACGCATGGGCGGCGCGACGTACAGCCCGCGGTCTGCCAACTCTCCTCGTCCAGCCTGAACCCCACGACGGGCTGTGCGCCGATCACCTTGGCCAGGTCGTGACGTGGGCTGGTCAGTTGGCCACCGAGTCGACCGGTGAACCCAGCGTTTCGTGCGAAGCCGTGGCGAATGCCGCTATCGACGTCATCCACGGCCCTCGGTAGGTGCGCTCGGGGGCGTGGCCGCAGGTAGCGGCACGGAGGGCGTGAGCGATGTGCCGCTGGCCGCGCTTCGCTTGCGCGCCGCCTGCAAACGCCTTCTTGGCTGGGCGGTGATGCGCCAGGCGAGGACATCGGCGGGTCGTTCGGCGGTGTCGAGTCCCCGGTGGCGGTCGCTTCCGTTAATAGCCCTGGACCCGGGGCTTGACCACAGCCCTCATCATCAACTCCAGGCGGTCGACCTGCTTTTAGTGCCGCCGCCGGGGCAGCTCGTCTTTCGTGGGCATGGCCTGCTACTCCCACCCTCTGCGCGCACGCTTTGTGTGCCATGTATGTGCTCCGAGACCGGAGGACTTGTGGCCCGCTCGGACCACGAGGCCTCTGGCCTGGTGTTTCTCTGGGACCACTTCGTGGCCGTCACAACCCCGGGAGGGACTCTTGAGACCCTGGATCCACGCGCTGCTGCCAACCGCCCTCGACGCCGGCGGTGTGAACTTGGCCGTCTCGCAGCTGGAACCATTGCAGCCGGGGCGGTCCGCCGCAGCCATCGAACTCCAGGTAAGCGGCCTGACGATAATGCAGCTCGCGCAGGTAGGCGCGGAGCTTCGCGAGGTCGAAGTCGCGGTCACGGGGCCGGGGGCGCCCACGCTTCGCCTCCAGAGCGAGCAGGTTGCGCTCTTGGAAGCGGCCATGCGGGTCGTGCAGGATCAAATCGGGGTACACGGGCCTGCGATTCGCTGCGCCGAAGCCATCCACGTACAGGGCTTTTCTGATCACCCCAAAGCCGGGGTGATGCCACCGGTCGTATTCGACGTCCACTCGCCACTTCCCGCCCCAAGACGTGATCGCTGCCTGCAGTGCAAATGCGACGCGGGCGACAACGGCGCGCTCGTTCACACCCTCGCTCACCAGGTCCGGCTCCCGGGTCCACACCGTGCGCAGCGCCTGCTGAAGGGCATCGTGGATCTGCTGGTCAGTGACCGGAGCTGGCGGTCCCGTCGCCGGGGCAGGGCAGTCGGCCACGTCTCGCCGCTCCGGGCCGTCGCTCAAGTATGCGGGCTCAGGGAGATGCATCCCGATCACGCCGCCCGGGTTCCATGCAGCGTGGACAACATGTGCTTCGCAGAGCGATACCGATCGAGGGCAACGCTCTGTATGAGGGCAGCTTCCCGAACGCTGGTCATCGTTCCCCTCCCTGAGGAGATCGAATGTACCGATACGCTGCCCACCAGGTAAAGCGCCAGGTTGGTGGAACAGCTTCGGGGTGGCGCTGCTTGGGCGCGAGCGATCACGGCCCCGGTGGGCTTGCGGGCGCATCGGGCGGTCTGTGGATCTGCCCGGACACCCACAGATCAGCATCACCATGAACGTCTGCACGCACGTCGTGCAGGACACACAGCGCGAAGCCATGAGCCACATGGACCTGCTTCAAGGGAAGCGTCCCGGTCGCCGGCGACCGCCCTCGTTGATGTCAGGTGTGGATGTCAGAAGGCCCTCACCCATCAAAACTCGTATGTGGGGCCCTTTGATCCAGCGCCCCGGCAGGATTCGAACCTGCGACACCCGTTTCAGGAGAGCAGGTGTCACCGCTCTCCGCCCTCGCCGTACGAAACCAACCCTCACCCGCCCCCCAGCTTCTCGCCCGGCCCCCCCTCCAGGACCCGTGACGCGCCGACCGCGAGGTCCCACAGGTCGGCGCGGGGGCGTCCGGCGGTCTCCCAGGCGGCGCGTACGCGGTGCAGCGGTTCCAGGGGGGCTTCGGCGGACAGCAGGAACGTCGACCAGTGCATGGGGGCCATCGCGCGGGCGCCCAGGTCCTGGCAGGCCCGGACCGCCTCCTCGGGGTCGGTGTGCACCGGCCGCAGCATCCAGCGCGGGTCGTACGCGCCGATGGGCAGCAGCGCCAGGTCGATGCCCGGGTACCGGCCGCCGATCTCCTCGAACCAGTGGCCGTACCCGGTGTCGCCCGCGAAGTACACCCGCCGCCCGTCCGGCGCCGTCAGCACCCAGCCGCCCCACAGGGAGCGGCAGGTGTCGGTCAGGGTGCGCTTGCTCCAGTGGTGGGCGGGGACGAAGTCGAAGCGGACCGGTCCGGCGGGCCCCGGCAGTTCGACGGCCTCCCACCAGTCCAGGTCGGTGACGTGGGTGAAGCGGCGTCTGCGGGCCCAGCGGGCGAGGCCGGCCGGCATCAGCAGCGGGGTGTGCGGCGGCAGCCGTTTGAGGGTGGGCGCGTCGAGGTGGTCGTAGTGGTTGTGGCTGATGACGACCGCGTCGATGGGCGGCAGGTCCTGCCAGCGGACGCCGACCGGGGTGACGCGGGGCGGGGTGCCGAGGATCTTGCGGGACCACACGGGGTCGGTCAGGACGGTCAGGCCGCCGACGCGCAGCACCCAGCTCGCGTGTCCCGCCCAGGTGACGGCGATGTCCCGGGGTCCGGGCCGCGGCATCGGGCCCGGCTCGAAGGGGAGGTCGGGGATGTCGAGGAGCGCCTGGGCGGACGGCCGCAGCTTGCCCTCGCGGGCGATGCGGGCGAGGGCGCGTACGCCGGGCAGCGGCGCGGTGAGCCGGTCGGTGAAGTCGCGGGGCCAGGTGCGTACCTCGCGCGTGGGGCGGACCGGCGCCGGTCCGGGCTCGGCGGCGGGCGCGTGCGGGTCGGCGGCGGACGGGAGAGGCTCGGTGAGGGAACGTTCGGTCTGTTCGGTCATCGAGGTGCTCCATTCGGTGGGCGTGACCGGTCGTGGTGCCGGTCCGGGCGGCCACCGGGGGTCGGGCGGAGGCCGCGGTGCGGAGGCCGGAGGGGGTCGGAGGCCGGGGACGGGCGGCCGGGCAGCACGCGACGGTCCGCGGCAGGGCCGGTCGGCTACGAGGGGCCGGTGTCCGCGAGCGCGGCGAGCGTCGCGGACAGGGCGCTCAGCGCCTCTGCCACGTGCGGGAGTTGCAGCGGATCAGGGGCGTCGAGGACCCGCTGCCGGTGTGCGGCGTCGGGGCCGAGCAGCGCCTCGGTGCTCAGGCGTACGCGCAGCGCGCGCGGATCGTCGCCGAAGCGGTGCCCGCCGCGCGCGGCCCAGTGGGCGAGTGCGTCTTCCAGTTGGGCCGGTCCGGTGATGCCACGGGCGGCCAGCGCGGGGCGCAGCGGGCCGAAGTCGGCGTAGACATGGCTGCCCGCGTGCGGCGGGCGGCAGACGGCGCCGCCTGCGGTGAGGGTGTGGTGCAGCGCTCTGGCGAGCGTGCCGTGCACCCCGGCCGCGGCGGTGGTGCGGGCGCGTACGGGCGCGGCTTCCGTGAGTGCGTGGGTGACCGCGGCGGCCACCGGCCCGGCCATCGGGGTGCGCAGCGCCGCCAGCCGCTCCAGCGTCGCGGCGCGCAGCCCGGCGCCGCGCCCGGTGTCCGGAAAGCGGGCCAGTGCGGCGGGCCAGGACGCCGGGACCAGGGTGGCCCGCAGGTCGGCGAGGACGACGACGTCGTCCGGCAGCATCTCGGCCGGGCTCAGCACGACCGTGTCGTGCGGGTCGTGCAGCAGGTCGCGGCCGGTCTCGTCGCTGACGACCCACAGTCCGTCCGCCGCGGCCGCCTCGCACACCTCGTGCATCAGCTCCGGAGGCGGGCAGGTGCCGCTGGGGTCGTCGACGACGGAGACCAGCAGGACCCGCGGGCCGTCGCCGGTCCGCCGGGCGCGGCGGACGGCTTCCAGGATCGTGAACGCGTCCGGGACTCCGCCGGATTCGGCCGGTACGGGCGTACGGTGCACCTCCCGGCCGAGCAGTTCGGCGGCCGGGGCGTACCACTGGGCGCAGGGGCGCGGCAGCAGCACGTCGCCGCCGGCCGCGGCGAGCAGCGCGAGGAGGAGGGCGGGCGCGCCCGGTGCGGCGAGCACCCGTTCCGGTGTGGTCGGCAGGCCGCGGCGCGCCCAGTAGTCGCAGGCGGCGGCGCGCAGCGGCCGGGAGCCGCCGGGTGGCTCGGGTTCCGTGCGGTCCGCGGCGGCGGCGAGGTGCGCGGCGAGCTCCGGGAGGACCGGCAGCCCCGCCGGGGGATCCGGCTCCGGTGCCGGATCCGGATCCAGGGCCGTCCGCTGCATCCGTACCTCCACACTCCACGGCAGGTCGATCGTGGGCCCATCACATGAGTGTGCGGGCCCCGACCACCTTTGCAGATCAGGGGGCCGGGAGGCGGGGCGACACGTCACCGGTCGGCCGAGTGCCGGTGTCCGGGCGCGGCGTGACCGGGCGCGGGGCCCGGGAGGGGCGGCCTACTGGGTGTGGCCGGTGCCCGGCGCGGCGGCGCGGCCGGGGTGCGCCTCGTCGCGCGCGGCGCCCGCGCGGCCGGCCGGCCGGCCCTTGTCGCCCAGGCACCGCAGCTCCGCCTCCAGCCCGTGCCCGCGGGTACGCACCAGGGCGCCGGCGAGGTCGGACAGTTTGCGGTTGGTGCGCTGCGACAGCCGGCGCAGCGTGTCGAAGGCCGTGTCCGCGTCGCAGCCCAGCACGTACATGAGGATGCCGCATGCCTGGTCGACCACCGGCCGGGTGCGCAGGGCGGTGTCGAGCTGGTCCACCTCGACGAGCGCCTCGCGGTAGCGGCGCTCCCGCGCCAGTCCGGTCGCGGCCAGCTCACCGAGCACGTCCGTCGCCGTGCAGCCCTTCTCGACCTTCAGGCCCGGCCGGAAGCCGTAGACGGTGATGGTGAGGGTGATGCCGTCGCGGCGGTACGGGAGGGTGGCGCTGGAGCGTACCCCGGCCTCCAGCGCCTTGGCCCGGTACTCCGGCCAGCGGCTCTCGTGCAGCAGGTCGTCGGCGCCGGTGGCCCGGCCGCTGTTCAGGGCCGCGGGTATGGGCCCCTCACCCGACTCCCACTGGACACTGACCAGGGCGGACAGGTCGGGGTGGGTCACCGCGGTCGGCGCTTCGGCGGTGCCCTCGCCGGTGCTCACCGTCGCGGCCGCGCCACAGCTGTCCGGGGTGCACCAGGCGGCCTGCTCGGCGAGGTGGGCGAGACTGCGGGCGGGCGACCCCTCGGCGAGGTCGGACGCCCCGGTCGCGAAGAGCGTGCGGATCGGCGTCGTTGCGTCCACTGTGTGGTCAGTCCCTTCGGGCTCGTGGACGGGGGGAGGTCACGGGCCCCGCACTGAGTCGGCTGCCCGGCCCGGGCGGGCAAAAACACCGGTTTCCCGTCGAGTTGCGGCGCCCGGCCTCCGGCCGCCGGTCGCTCTTGCCGCCATGGGGGTACGGCCCGGGGGCGCACCGGTTAGCGTGAGGGCATGGCCGAGGTCGAGCGCGTTGCGGCGGAACTCGCGGACTTCCGCAGACGGGTCGAAGAGCTGCGCGCCGCCCGCGCCCTGCCTTCCACCGAGCGGCTGTCCGTCCTGGACGCCGCTCTCTTCGAGCTCCAGCATGTCGTCGACGTGATCCTGCCGCGCCTGGAGCGGGGCCTGCCCGCCGAGCGGGACAACGGCGCCCGGCGCGCCGCCGACGAACAGCAGCTGCTGCGGGCGCTGTTCCAGCGGATGCCGTACGCGGTGGCGCTGCTCGGCCCGGACGCGGTGATACGGCGGCTGAACTTCGCCGGGACCCGGCTGTTCGGGATGCGCGCCGGATACGCGGCGGGGCGCCCGCTGACCGCCTCGCTCGCCCCCGAGGAGCGGGCCGCCTTCCGCTCCCAGGTGGCGGCGGTCTCGCGCAACGAGGGCGACCGCAGCCTGGTGGTGCGGCTGCTGCCGCCGCCGGACGGGCTCCGCCGTGAGGACGAGTCGCTGCGGGCGACGATGACGGCGCTGCGGCCCCGGGGCGAGCCGGACACGTCCGTGCTCACGGTCTTCCTGACCGGCCCGGAGGCGTCGGCGGCCGGGTCCGGCACCGCGCGGCGCGGGGGCGACGCGAACCGTGCGGGCACGCCGACGCCCGGCCTGTCCGAGGTGACCCGCAACGCCGAACTGATGGACCTCCTGGACGACATGACCATGGCGCTGCTGGAGTCGCCGCGGGAGCCCACCGCCGTACTGGACCGGGCCGGCCGGGTGCTGCGCGGGCGCTTCGCCGACTGGGTGACGGCCGATCTGGTGACCCGTGGCGGCGGCCCGCTGGTGCGGGTGGCGGTGTACGGGGCCGAGGAGTCCGGGCCGGACGACCTGGCGGCCACCCTGGCCTCCCAGCTCCCCGGGGACTGCCCGGTCGTGGTCGAGGCGGCCCGCGCGGGCAACGCCAACCTCCAGGTGCGCCCGGAGGACCTCGGCGCGTTCGGCCACGACGCGGCGGGTGCGCCGATCCTGGCGCGGGCCGAGGTGACCTCGCTGCTGTGCGTGCCGCTGCGGGCGAAGTCCGGGCCCGTACGGGGCGTGCTGACGCTGCTGCGCACGGGCGGGCGGCGGGCCTTCAGCATGGCCGAGGCGGGCGCCGTCGACCGGATGGCCCGCCATCTGGGGCGCGCGCTGCGCCCCTGACGACGGGTGCGCCGACGGCCGTCACGCCGCTTCGAGGCCGCCCACCTGGTCGCACAGGCGGGTGCAGGTGCGGTTGATGAGCCGCGAGACGTGCATCTGGGAGATGCCGAGCCGGTCGGCGATCCGGCTCTGTGTCATGTCGCAGAAGAACCGCAGGTAGAGGATCTGCCGTTCGCGTTCGGGGAGCATCTGCAGCTTGGGCCGGACCGCCTCGCGGTCCACGACGAGGTCGAAGCCGGGCTCCGGGCCGCCGAGGGTGTCGACGAGGGCGTATCCGTCGTCGGCGCCCGGCAGTTCGGCGTCCAGGGAGAGCGTCGAGTAGCTCTCCAGGGCCTCCATGCCGAGCAGGACCTCCTCCAGCGTCATGCCGGTGTGCCGGGCGATGTCCCGGGCGGCGGGGCGGTGGTCGTCCGGGGCGTGGGTCAGTTCCTGGGTGGCCGCGCGGACACGGTTGCGCAGTTCCTGGACGCGCCGGGGCACGTGCAGGCCCCACATGTGGTCGCGGAAGTGCCGCTTGACCTCGCCGACGATGGTCGGCACGGCGAAGCTCTCGAAGGCGCAGCCGCGGTCCGGGTCGTACCGGTCGACGGCCTTGACCAGGCCGAGGGCCGCGACCTGCGTGAGGTCCTCGGTGGTCTCGCCGCGGTTGCGGAACTGCCGCGCGAGGCGTTCGGCCATCGGAATCCAGGCGCAGACGATGCTCTGGCGCAGCGCGTCCCGCTCCGGCCCGTCGGGCAGCGCCATCAGCGTGCGGAAGTCGGCGCCGGTGTCGGGCGCGTCGTCGTGCGGGTGCTTCTTCTGGACGCGGCGGGCGCCCAGCGGGTGATCGGTGTGCCGGGCACGCGAGGTGCCCTGGCGATGGGGTGTGCGGACAGAGGGCATGGTCTCGGCTCCCTGATCGGTGGACTGGGGTCCTCCGCGGGAGCGCAGCCGGATCGCACGCTCGCAGAGCGGGTTCGCTCCCACGGGCGTGCCTCCGGTCCGAAGCACAGGGAACGCGTGCCCGTAGCCCGTGCGGGTAAACGCGGCGCGGGCCGAATCGGCGGGGGTCCGCGGCCGGTGCGGGAGGTTTCCGGCCGGTGGGTCCGGTAACCCGTGCGGAGCGGCTCGCTGACCGCCCGTCACAAACCTTCCGGCACAGGGCCGGGCCGGGCAGACCGGTCCGCCCGGCGGAAGCCCGTACGGGTCCGCGGGTGGCGGGAGCGGCGGGACATGAGGATCGGGCCCGGGGCCGCAACCCGGGTCCGTACCGAGACCGAAGAGGAGCCCTCCACCACCATGAAAGTCGAGCGGCTGGACGTCACCGCCTACACCGTCCCCACCGACGCGCCCGAAGCCGACGGCACCCTCGCCTGGGACACCACCACCGTCATCGTCGTAGAGGCCCGTTCCGGTACGACCACCGGCCTGGGCTGGACCTACGCCGCCGCCGACGCCGGTTCGGTCGTACGGGACCTGCTCACCCGCCCGGTCCTAGGCCGCAACGCGCTGGACGTCCAGGGCGCGTACGAGGCCATGAGCCGTACGGTGCGCAACGCCGGACGGCCGGGGCTGGTCGCCTGCGCGCTGTCCGCGGTGGACATCGCCCTGTGGGACCTCAAGGCGCGGCTGCTGGAACTGCCGCTGCTGCATCTGATCGGCGCCGTGCGCGGGGCGGTCCCGGTCTACGGCTCGGGCGGCTTCACCACGTACCACGACACGCATCTGGCGACGCAGTTGAACGGCTGGGTGCACGGCCAGGGCATCGAACGGGTCAAGATCAAGATCGGTGAGGAGTGGGGCCGGGCCGTCGAACGCGACCTGTCCCGCGTGCGCCACGCGCGCACGGCGATCGGTCCGCGCGCCGAACTGTACGTGGACGCCGACGGCGCCTACACCCGCAAGCAGGCCGTGCGGGTCGGCCAGGCGCTGGCCGACCAGGGCGTGGGCTGGTTCGAGGAACCGGTGCCCTCCGACGACCTGGCGGGCCTCAGGGTCGTCCGCGACCTGGTGGTGTGCGACGTGACGGCCGGCGAGTACGGCTACGACCTGCCGTACTTCGCGCGGCTGACACCGGTCGTGGACTGCCTCCAGATCGACGCCACCCGGTGCGGCGGGGTGACGGTCTTCCTGCGCGCCGCGGCCCTCGCCGAGGCCCACGGCCTGGAGGTCTCCGCCCACTGCGCCCCGCACGTACACGCCCATCCGGCCGCGTGCGTACCGAACCTGCGGCACATCGAGTGGTTCCACGACCACGTACGCATCGAGTCGATGTTCTTCGACGGCGGCCTCGACCCGTCCGGCGGCACGGTACGCCCCGGCGCGAGACAACTCCCGGGCCATGGGCTGCAGTTCCGCCATGAGGAGGCGACGCCGTACCGGGTGCTGTGAAGGGGCGGGCCGGCGCGGACGGGACCCCGCTTCCGATGGCTACGGCAAACACCGTGTCGCGCTGCCCGATCAGGTCCACCGCCTGTCGGTGGGTGAGCCATGTCGTGAGCCCGCCGCCGGTGGCCATCGCGTTTCGGGATCAAGCGTCAAAACCCTGGAGACACCCCTGCCCCGCAAGTGCGGACAGAGGTCCGGGCACGGGACCCCACATCCCGCGCCCGGACGCTCCTCCCCACCACCCCTCCCCCTTTCCCCTCGCCGTTCTCCGCGGTCTTCTCCGTGGCCGCTCGGCCGGACACCGGGTACCTGGACCGCACGCGGCCAAACATCCCGATGTCCGCGGCCGTTGGGGCGGACCGCTTCAGCCGGTGCGGGCGCGGGCCCCGGAACGGGTGCGGCCGGAGGCGACCCAGCGGCGCGGGTGGCGGCGCAGGTACTCGCCCTCCAGCTCCGCCATGCGCGCGTTGTGCGTGGCCAGCGCGTCGGTGGAGCCGTGCAGGAGGGTGTCGTGGCGGGTGCGGTGGATGGTTTCCAGCTCACGCAGCAGCTGCTGCTCGTCGAGCCGTGCGGGCGGTACTCCCGGCGTGGTGGCGTTCGCCTCCACGGGCCGCGGGGAGTCCGTGGACGTGTCGTGGGACGGCATCGGGGCTTCTCCCTCCGTGTCGGGTGCTCCCCTTCGGGTACCCGCTGGCACAACCACCCGGACACGTCCGGCGGCAGGCCCGGCGCGAGCCCCGGAGGCAGGCATGGAACTCGGATTCCTCACCCCACTCACTACCAGGCCGGGCCCCGGCTCCGCGGGCCGTTCCAGCACCCCGGACCGCCCGGTCGTCCCGGTCGTCTCCTTCGATCGTACGAGCACCGCTGCGGCCCGGCACGGTGACCGCAGTCCCCACGACACGTCCGGCACCGGCGGCACGCCGGCGGACGGCGCCCCGGGGTGACGGGCCTCGGGGCGCCCTCGTGCCCCGGCCCGCCCGGCCGTCCCGTCGAGCCCACGCCCTGCCGCCCGCCGGCCCGACCGAGAGAAGGCGAACAGCAATGGCACAGTTCGTACGGGACGTCATGACCCCCGCCGTGGCGGCGGTGCTGCCGGACGCCTCGCTCGTCGAGGCGGCGCAGCTGATGCGGGCGCAGGACATCGGCGACGTCCTGGTGACGCAGGACGGCGTACTGCTGGGCGTGGTGACCGACCGCGACATCACGTTACGGGCGGTGGCCGACGGGGTCGATCCGCTCGCCGTGTCCTGCCGCTCCGTGTGCACCCCCGAGCCGGTGGTCGTCGGGCCCGACGACCACATCGCCGAGGCGGTGACGCTGATGCGTACGAACGCGGTGCGGCGGCTGCCGGTGGTGGAGAACGGCACACCGGTGGGGGTGGTCAGCATCGGCGACCTGGCCCGCGCGCAGGACCCGGAATCGGCGCTCGCGGACATCAGCCGGGCCGCGCCGGACAGCTGGCCGGACGGCGGGATCGCGGGGGCCGGCTACGTCTGAGGGCTCCGGCCGGGCCCCGGCGCCACCACGGCCCGGCCGCCCGAACCGACCGGTTCGACCCGACAGGAGCCGGTTGCGGATGAAACGGACGACGCGGGGAACGGTGGGGCCGCTGTCTGCGCACCGTCGTTCGGGGTACAGGTGGGCCATGCCGAAGCTGCTGAGTACATGGGACCGCCGGATTTTCGACAGTGTCGCGTCACGGCACTGGCCGGGCGCGGAGCGCGTGCTGCCCCGACTGACGCGCACCGCCGACCACGGGCTGCTGTGGATGGGGATCGCGGCGGGCGCCGCCGCGCTCGGCGGGCGGCCGATGCGGCGGGCCGCACTGCGCGGGGTGGCCTCGCTGGCGACGGCGTCGGCCACGGTCAACACCCTGGGCAAGCGCTCGGTGCGCCGCAACCGGCCGCTGCTGGACACCGTGCCGGTGATACGGCGGCTCCACCGGCAGCCCTTCACCACGTCCTTCCCGTCCGGCCACGCGGCGTCGGCAGCGGCCTTCGCCACCGGCGTCGCCTTCGAGAACAAGTGGTGGGGCCTGGCGCTGGCGCCGGTCGCCGCCTCCGTCGCGTTCTCCCGCGTCTACACGGGCGTGCACTACCCCGGTGACGTCCTGGCGGGGGCCGCGCTCGGCGTGGGCGCCGCCCTCGCGGTGCGCGGGCTCGCGCCGACCCGGGCCCAGCTGGCGCCCCCGGCACGCCCGGCGGCGGACGCGCCCCCGCTGCCGGCGGGCCGCGGACTGTTCGTGGTGGCCAACCACGCGTCCGGGCAGCGCACCGGGCCGCGCCCCGACCGGGAGCAGGAGGTGCGCGGCGTCCTGCCGGAGGCCGAGGTGGTGCTGTGCGGCGACCCCGAGTCGCCGTCGATGGACAAGGCGCTGGAGGACGCTGCCGAGCAGGCCAAGCGGGCGGGCGGCGCGCTGGGAGTCCTGGGCGGTGACGGCACCGTCTGCGCCGCGGCGGCGGTCGCCGTACGGCACGGCCTGCCGCTGGCGGTGCTGCCCGGCGGCACCCGTAACCACTTCGCGTACGACCTGGGCATCGAGACCCTCGGGGACGCGGCGCGCGCGGTGGAGAGCGGCGAGGCCGTCGCGGTGGACCTGGCGGGCTTCCGCACCGCGCCGGGCCAGGACCCGACCTATTACCTCAACACCTTCTCCATCGGCGCGTACCCGGAGCTGGTGCGCGTCCGGGAGGAGTGGGCGGGCCGGATCGGCGCGTGGCCGGCCGGGGTGCTCGCGGCCTGGAAGGTGCTGCGTACGGCCGACCCGGTGACGGTGGAGGTCAACGGGAAGCGGCGGGAGCTGTGGCTGCTGTTCGCGGGCAACTGCGCCTACCGCGGGCTGGGCCTGGCGCCGGTGCGCCGCCACGACCTGGCGGACGGCGTGCTGGACGTGCGGGTGGTGCACGGCGGACGGCTGGCCCGTACGCGGCTGCTGACCGCGGCCCTGACGGGCGCGCTGCGGCACTCCCCCGTGCTGGGCGAGTCCCGGATGCGCTCGGTGCGGATCGGCGGCCTGGCGGACGGCAGCGTACTCGCGTACGACGGCGAAGTGACGCCCGCGCCGCGCGAGTTGACGATCTGCAAGGAGAACGAGGCGCTGACCGTCTACCGCCTGCTGCCCGAATAGCGAGACGGCATTCTCATGATGCGATCGCCCGGCGTACGGTGCTCACACCTGTCGACCGGGAGCGCGAAGGAGCCGTCCGCCATGCCGCACGAGTCCGCCGTCCACGCCCAGGACCGCCACGGGTCCGCCCACCGCGAGTCCGCCGTCTACACCCACGGCCACCACGAGTCCGTGCTGCGCTCGCACACCTGGCGCACCGCCGCCAACTCCGCCGCGTACCTGCTGGACGCGATCGAGCCGCACATGGAGGTCCTGGACATCGGCTGCGGCCCCGGCACCATCACGGCCGACCTGGCCGCGCTGGTGCCGGACGGGCGGGTGACCGGGCTGGAGCACGCGCCGGACGTGCTGGAGCAGGCGCGCGCCACCGCCGAGGGGCGCGGTCTGGCCAACGTCCGCTTCGTGACCGGCGACGTCCACGCACTGGACTTCCCGGACGGCTCCTTCCACGTCACCCACGCCCACCAGGTCCTCCAGCACGTGGGCGACCCGGTGCGGGCGCTGAGCGAGATGCGGCGCGTCACCCGGCCGGGCGGCGTGGTGGCCGTACGGGACGCGGACTACGCGGCCATGACCTGGTACCCGGCGGTCGAGGGCATGGACGACTGGCTGGACCTCTACCAGCGGGTGGCCCGCGGCAACGGCGGCGAGCCGGACGCGGGGCGGCGCCTGCGCGCCTGGGCCCGGGAGGCCGGTTTCGCGGACGCCGCGATCACCTCGACGGCCACCGCGTGGTCCTATGCGACGGCGGAGGAACGCGCCTGGTGGAGCGGTCTGTGGGCGGACCGCACGGTGGCCTCGGCGTACGCCCGGCTGGCCGTGGACGGCGGCCACGCGACCGAGGCGGAGCTGAACCGGATCGCCGGCGCGTGGCGGGAGTGGGGCGCTCGGGAGGACGCGTGGTTCGGCGTCCTGCACGGTGAGGCCCTCTGCCGGGTCTGACGCCGGTGCCGCGGGGCCGCCCCGGCCCCGCGGACCTGACCCGACCGCCACAACCAGCACGAACTATCTCATTCCAGGCGGTATGAAGAATCCGTGAGACGCACGCACGGACTGGCCGCCCTGGCGGCCCTGGCACTCCTGGCGGCGGCCTGCGGTCCCCAGCAGCCCGCCGCGGGACGCCACGGCGCCACCTCGGGGCAACCCGCGAACGCCGCCGCGCCCGGCGGGTTCACCCTCCTGGCCACCGGCGACGTGCTCCCGCACACCGAGATCATCGAGCAGGCCCGCAAGGACGCGCACGGCAGCGGGCACGACTTCCGTCCCATGTTCGCCGGCGTACGGGCCCCGGTGTCCGGCGCCGACCTGGCGATCTGCCACATGGAAACGGTGTACGGCGCGGACGGCGGACCGTTCACCGGCTACCCGGCGTTCAAGTCGCCCCCGCAGGTCGCCGCCGCCCTCCGGGCCACCGGCTACGACTCCTGCTCCACCGCCTCCAACCACACCCTGGACGACGGCGCCGCCGGGGTCCGGCGCACCCTCGACGCCCTGGACGCGGCGGGTGTCCGGCACGCCGGATCGGCCCGTACCGCCGACGAGGCCGCCCGCCCCACCCTCCTCAAGGCGGGCCCCGCGACGGTCGCGCAGCTCGCGTACACATACGGCACCAACGGCATCGCGCTGCCCGACGGACAGCCCTGGGCGGTCGGCCTCATCGACCGCGAGAAGATCCTCACCGACGCGCGGGCCGCCCGCCGGGCGGGCGCCGACGTGGTCGTGGTCAGCCTCCACTGGGGCACCGAGTGGCAGCAGGAACCGGACGAGCAGCAGCGCACCCTCGCCCGCGCCCTCACCTCGGCCCGCACCGGGAACCGCCCCGACATCGACCTGATCATCGGCACCCACGCGCATGTCCCGCAGGCGTACGAGAAGGTCAACGGCACCTGGGTCGTGTACGGCATGGGCGACCAGCTCGCCGGCTACATGTACAACCCGCAGGGCGCGGTCGACTCCCGCGGCAACCAGAGCTCGATGGCCCGCTTCACCTTCGCGCCGCCCGCGGCGGCGGGCCGCCGCTGGACGGTCACCAGGGCGGAGTTCACTGCCCAACTCACCGACGTGGACCACGCCTTCCGCGTCGTCCCGCTGACCGCCGCCGCACCCCGCGGCTCCGCGCACGCGCGGGCCCGCGACGCCGTACGCGAGGTGGTCCTCTCCCGCGGCGGCGCCGAGGACGGCCTGCGGATGACCGGCTGACCGGGGCCGGGCCACCGGGCCGGGCCCCGCGGCCCCCGCATCCGCCCAACTGATCGCGTCACGCGGGCGCCCCAACTACGCTTTCCCCATGGACATTCTGGGGACCTCATTGCGGGTGTGCGTGACCGACCTCGACGCCGCGATCGGCGTGTACGAACGGCTGACCGGCGCGGAGGCGATGCGCTACCGGCAGGGCGGCGTCTCGGTCGCGGCCGTCGGCTGCTTCTTCCTGATGAGCGGCCCGGAGGAACAGCTCTCGGTCCTCCGCAAGATCACCGCGACGCTCGCCGTCAAGGACGTGGACCACGCGGTGGCCGACCTGACGGCGGTCGGCGCGCAGATCATCGCGGGCCCGCTGCCCACCCCGATCGGCCGCAACCTCGTCGCCCGCCACCCGGACGGCTCGGTCTTCGAGTACGTCGACCGGAAGGCGGCCTGACGCCCGGCGGCACCGGGCCGTACGGGGCACGGTCGCCGAAGGCGCGTACCGGGCGCCTCCTGCCGGAACCGGGACGCGCCGGAGCGCCGTGCCCGCGGGTCAGGAGACCTCCAGCACGATCTTCCCGCGCGTCCGCCCCTCCTGGCTGCGGCGGAACGCCTCGGCCGCCTCGGACAGCGGCAGCACCGTGTCGACGTGCACGGTGAGCTTCCCGGCGTCGGCGAGGTCCCCCAGCTCGGCCAGTCCGGCGCTGTCCGGGCGCACCCACACGTGGTGCCCGCCCTTCTCCTTGACCTCGCTGTCGGCGATGGAGGCGATCCGCGAGGTGTCCCGCAGCAGTTCCTGGGAGACGTCGACGACGCCGTTGCCGACGAAGTCCACGACCGCGTCCACCCCGTCGGGGGCCAGTTCCCGCACCCGGCCGGCCAGACCGTCGCCGTACGTCACCGGCTCGGCGCCCAGGGAGCGCAGGAAGTCGTGGTTGCGCTCGCTCGCCGTACCGATGACGCGGGCTCCCCGGGCCACCGCGATCTGCACCCCGAGCGACCCGACGCCGCCCGCCGCGGCGTGCACCAGGACCGTCTCGCCCTTGGTCACCCCCACCCGGTCGAGGGACTGGAGGGCGGTGAGCCCGGCGAGCGGCAGCCCGGCGGCCTGCTGCCAGCTGAGCGCGGCGGGCCTGCGCGCCAGGGTCCGTACGGGCGCGGCGACCAGTTCGGCGAACGTGCCGTGCTGGACCTCGTCCTTGCGGACGTACCCGACGACCTCGTCACCGACCGCGAACTCGGTCGCGTCCAGGCCGACGGCCTCGACGACACCGGCCACGTCCCAGCCGGGGATCAGCGGGAAGTGCACGTGCATCAGCGGATCGAGATACCCCGCCAGCACCTTCCAGTCCACCGGGTTGACCCCGGCCGCCTTCACCCGCACCAGCACCGAGTCCGGCCCCACCTTCGGGTCCGGCAGGTCCGTGCAGCCGAGCCGATCGGGGTCGCCGTAGCTGTTCGCGATGATCGCCTTCATGATTCCGTCTCCCGGGTGGGTGCACTGGAGGACCGGAGGGCGGCCGTGCCTGCCGCTCCGCGGCCGTCCAACGAGTCGTATGCCGATGCGGTTCCCAGCACTTCCTGGCGCTTCTTGGCATTTCCTGGCAGTTCTTGGCACTTTCCGGCGGTCCCGTGCAGAGATCCGCGCCATGCCCGTCCCCGTGCTTCTCCCAGGGTTTTCCCCCTCGCACACCCGGCCGGGGCGCATACGCTCGCAAGATCGGTCCCGGATCACCCACTTGGAAGGGGGCCCGGCGCCGCGGCGCCGGACTCCCGCCGCGCGCCGAAGGACGCCCGGGCGGCGTTCTCCTGTGCGCGGGCCTCATGCCGGCTGGTCCACCCGGTGGCCTGCCGCAGCGCCGCGGACTCCCGCCGGAGGGTGGTGGCGGAGGTGGTACGGGTGTCGGTGCTGATGGTGACCGGCAGCCCGGCGGCGAGCAGTGGGGTGGCCGGGTGGTCGGCGAGCCCGGGGACGGCACCGGTCTGTACGTTGCTGGTGGGGCACATCTCCAGGGTGATCCTGTCGGTGCGCAGGCGGTTCAGGAGCGCGGTGTCGGAGGTGCAGCGGACGCCGTGGCCGATGCGGCGGGCGCCGAGGACGTCGATCGCCTCCCACATGCTCGCGGGACCCGCGGCCTCTCCGGCGTGGACGGTGCAGGGCAGGCCGGCGCCGTGGGCGAGATCGAAGGCGGCCCGGTGCGGACGGGCGGTGTACAGGGTCTCGTCACCGGCGAGGTCGAGACCGGCCACCACGTCGCGGTGCCGCAGTGCGGCCTCGGCGACGGCGAGGCTTTCGTCGGGGCTCTGGTGGCGCAGGCAGCACAGCAGCAGCCCGGTGGCCACGCCGGTGGCGGCCCGGCCCTGGGCCAGCCCTTCGGCCACGGCCCGGACGGCCTCGTCCGCGGTCATGCCATGACGGCCGTGCAGTTGCGGGGCGAAGCGCACTTCTCCGTGGACGACGCCGTCGGCTTTCCAGTCCTCGGCCAGTTCCCGGGCGGTCCTGGTGAGGGCGTCAGGAGTCTGCAGGACCTGCAAGGGAAGGTCGATGTAGGCGAGGAAGGTGGTCAGACTGCCGCAGTGGGGCGGCGCGGCGACGAGTTCCCGTACCGGCCGGTCGAGAGCGATGCCCTGTTCGCGGGCGAGGGCGGCGACCGTGTCCGGCCTGACGGAGCCGTCGAGGTGGCAGTGCAGTTCGTAGCGCGGGATGGGCGCGGTGGGGGTGCTCATGAAGACGGTCCGATGCGCGGAGTGGCGGTGGCGGCCCCCGAGCCGGTGTGCGGCGCGACGGGAGTGGCGAGGGTGTCGAAGAGGAGTTCCTTGAAGCCGGTCTCGTCGACGCGGCGTACCAGGGTGAGGTTGGGGGCGGGAGCGGACACGCGCCGATCGATGATCATCTGTCCGCGTGTGTCGTCGCCGACGGAGATCTCGACGTAGGCCTGTTCGCGTTCGACGACCAGACCGGGCCTCAGGGCCACGGCCATGGCGACGGGGTCGGGCAGGTCGTAGCCGGCCAGCCCGGTGACGTCGCGGGCCCAGTCGGCGACGGTGCGGTTGATGCGGTGCGCGAACGTCGCCATCGGGGTGCCGAGCCGCTCCAGGCGCCGCTGGTCGGCTTCGGTCATGACGGCGTCCTGGCGCGAGACGTCCCAGCCGATCCAGGTGACCTTCTCGGGCGTGGCGGCCTGCGTGACGATCCGGGCGGCCTCGGGGTCGGCCCAGACGTTGAACTCGGCGGTGGGTGCGATGTTGCCGCGCAGGTCGGCGGCGCCGGCCATGCAGTACACGTGCCGGTAGCGGGTGAACAGCGCGGGGTCGCGCAGCAGGGCGGCGGCGATGTTGGTGAGCGGGGCGAGCGTGACCAGTGTCAGCTCTCCCGGGTGCTCGCGGGGGCGGGACAGCAGCACCTCGACTGCGTGGGTGCCGTGGCCGGCGGCCGTCGGGTCGGGCAGGCCGATGTCGCCCATGCCGTCCTCGCCGTGCACCTGCTGCGCGCTGGACAGGGGCCGCGTCATCGGCCGGGCGCAGCCGGGGTGGACGGGGATGTCGGTACGTCCCGCGGTCTCCAGGGAGATCAGCGCGTTACGGGTACCGGTCCCGACGGGCACGTTGCCCGCCACGGTGGTCACCGCCCGGATGTCGCCCAGCCCGCCGGCGGCGGCGAGCAGCAGCGCGACCGCGTCGTCGGAACCGGTGTCGGTGTCGATGATCAAGGGAACGGCAGGCATGGCCGTGCTCCTTTCGTACGGGACGACTGCGCCGCGTAGCCGGGAGTGGGGTTTCGCCCCCATTGTCTAAACGTTTAGATGCGACCATGCAAGGCCTATGACGAAGCGAACAAGCAAGGCGCCGACGCTGACGGACGTGGCCCGCGCGGCCGGGACCTCGACGGCGGTGGTCAGCTATGTGATGAACAACGGCCCCAGGCCGGTCGCGGCGGAGACCCGCGAGCGGGTCCTCGCCGCCGCGGCCGACCTGGACTACCGCCCCAACCGCATCGCCCGGGCCCTGCGCTCCCGCACCACCGGCGTGGTCGGCCTGATCCTGGCCGACGCCTCCAACCCGTACTTCGGGGCGCTGGCCCGGCACATCGAGCAGGCGCTGGACACCCACGGGAAACTCACCCTGACCGGCAACGCCGGCTACTCCCCCGACCGGCAGAAGCAGCTCGCCGACAAGTTCCTCGCCGCCCAGGTCGACGGGCTCGTCATCGTCTCCGCCGACGGCGGCGCCGACATCGCCACCCAGGCCGGGCGCGCCGGTGTCCCCGCCGTGTACGTCCACAACCGGCCCGAGGACGCCCAGGTCCCGGCCGTGACCGCCGACAACGAGGCCGCCGTCCGCCAGGCCGTCGCCCACCTGCGCGGCCACGGGCACACCCGCGTCGCCTTTCTCGCCGGGCCGCACGACACCGGCCCGGTCGGCCGGCGCCACGCGGCCTGGCAGACGGCCCTCGCCGGAACCGACGCCCCGCTGCTGCGCTGCGCGTACGCCCGCGGCGCGGCAGCCACCCTGACGCAACGCCTGATCGGCGAGGACGCCATGCCCGCCGCCCTGGTCACCGCCACCGACGAACAGGCCATCGGCGTCCTCGCCGGTGCCCGGGCCTGCGGCCTGCCCGTCCCCGACCGGCTGGCCGTGATCAGCCTCGACGGGTCCCCCGACACCGCCTACACCGCCCCCGCCCTCACCGCCACCGAGCAGCCCCTGCACGCCATGGCCCAGCAGGCCGTAGACCTCCTCCTCAACGGCACGTCCCCCCAGCCCCCGGCTCCCGCCTCGCTCGTCCTGCGTCAGAGCTGCGGCTGCACACCCGCATAAGAAGGCCGGCCACCGCTCCCCCGACGACTCCTCAGCTCAACGGACGCGAGGCCGCCCCCTCAGGCCTGCGGCTCGCGCGGTCCGGGCGCCGAGGGCTCGGGCTCCGGGGCGGCGACCGGCGGCCCGGCCGGGGGGAGGTTCTGTTCCCGGGCCATCTCCTTGGCCACGCGCGGCGCGGTCCAGAGGGTCGGGAGCATGATGAAGCCGACGGGCACGGCCGTGACGACGATGAACGACTGCAGCGCGGTGATGCCGCCGTCGCCGACGAGGATGAGCACGGCGGCCGCCGCGCCCATGAGCAGGGCCCAGAAGGCGCGTACCGCACGGGTGGGTTCGCCGGTCTTCGTCCCGGCGGCGGCGATGCTGTACGACATCGAGTCGGTGGTGGTCACCACGAACGTGATGGTCAGCAGGAGCAGCGCCACCGCGACCACGGCGCCCATCGGGAGCTGTTCGGCCATGGAGATGACGGCGGCGTCCATGCCGACGGCCTTGAGCGGGCCCGAGACGGAGCCGGGGTGCTGCTGTTCGAGGAAGATGCCGGTGCCGCCGAACACGGTGAACCAGAACATGGTGGCCAGCGGGGGAATGATCGCGGTGGAGACCACGAGGTCGCGGATCGTACGGCCCTTGGAGATGCGGGCCACGAAGATGGACATCAGCGGCCCGTAGCCCAGGAACCAGCCGAAGAAGAAGACCGTCCAGGAACCGAGCCACGCGTGGTCGCCCCGGTTGAGGGCCAGCGGCACGAAGTCCTTCGCGTACTGGCCGAGTCCGCCGAGGAAGGAGTCGAGCACGAAGCCGAGGGAGCCGAGCACGAGGAAGACGGCCATCAGGGCGACGGCGAGCCAGATGTTGGCCCTGCTGAAGAACTGGATGCCGCGGTCGATGCCACTGGCGACGGACAGGACGGCGACGACGGTCAGCAGGACGATGACAGCCAGCTGTACGGGGTATCCGCCGGAGATGCCGAAGACCGCGGAGAGGCCGTACGAGACCTGGAGTCCGAGGAAGCCGATCGGTCCGACGGTGCCCGCCACCACGGCGATGACGCAGACGATGTCGACGGCGGCCCCCAGCCGGGAATGCCGGATGCGCTCACCGAGCAACGGGTACAGCAGTGTCCGCGGGCGCAGCGGCATACCGCGCTCCTGGCCCCGGATCATCACGATCGAGGCGAGGGTCCCGAGGACGGCCCAGGCGAGGAAGCCCCAGTGCGCGAAGCTCTGGGAGAGCGCCGCGTCGGCCGCCTGCTGCGTCCCGCTCTTGACGCCCTCGTAGTAGGGAGGGGTCTCGACGTAGTGCTGTACGGGCTCGCCCGCCGCGAAGAAGACTCCGCCGCCCGCGAGCAGCGTCGACATGATCATCGCGACCCACTGGAACCTGCCGTACTCCGGGCGCGCCGCGGCACCGCCCAGCCGCACCTTCCCGTACCGGGAGAAACCCAGCCAGAGCGCGACGCCGAACGTCGCGAGCAGCAGCACCTGCCACAGCGGACCGAACCAGCGCGCGACGAAGGTGAAAACGGCGTTCACGACGTCGCCCGTGGCCGTGGGCGCGATCAACGCGGCCAGGACGAACGCGGTGAGCAGTCCGCCGCTGACGGCGAGCACCGGGATGTCGGTGCGCCTACGGCCTCCGGACGGCGACGGGGCCGTATGGCACTCGTCGTCACCGTCCGTGACCTGCTCCGTCCCGGCGGGGACGGCCGCGCCGGTGACGGTGGGGGCATGGGGAGTCGGCATGAGGTTCCTTGCTGACGGGGGCGTTCGCACACGAGGGCATGACGCACCGCAAGGACGCACGCGCTCACGAGACGCAGGACCGCTCGGTGCGCGGGTCGGGGGGAAGGCTGCTATCCATGGGGCGATGCGGTCAAATCAGGGAGAGCCGCCCAAACTCATCGACACCCCTTTGACCTGCGGTTTCGCAGTCCGGTGCGGGCTGGAAGGGGTGCGGCGTTTGACAAGGATCACTCCTGGGCGCGCCGCGGCCCGCTGTTCTCGTGAGCGACGGCGTCGCCCGCTCCCCCCGTCGCCCCAAGGGACCGTGAGCACGATCTTGCCTTGGATGTGCCCCTGGGCGGCGCGCTCGTGTGCCGCTCGGGCGCCTGCGGGCGCGAACGTGCCGTCGATGGCGACGCGGATCGTGCCCGCGTCCATCAGGCGCCCCAATTCCGCGAGCTGAGCGCCGTTCGCCCGTACCTGCGTGCCGGATACGGTGATGCCCAGCCTCGCGCTCTCCTCGTCGTCGAATCTCTCCGAAGTACACCGGGTACAGTGCGCCGCCGCACACGCCTCCTTCCGGCCGGCCGTGGCGGCGCCGACCAGGGCCGCGGGACCGCCCCCTAGCCCATCACCAGCGGTGCCCTGCCGGACGCGTCGCCGTGGGCCGCGCCGGGCGCCTTGCTCGGCCCCATGCCCGGCGCCTTGCCGCAGAACTCCGCCTCCATGACGTCCTGGTACTTCTGCGCGGACTGCCGAGTCAGCCAGTCACCGTTGATGTCGAGGGTGAGCACGTGCCGGCCCCCCACCGTGCCGGAGGCGTGCGACAGCGATCCGTGCAGCCCCCCGTCGTGGCCCCAGACCGTGATCCCGCAGGACAGGTCGCGGCCCATGAGGCCGAGCCCGTACCGGTCGGGGAGGGCCTCCTCCGGCAGGCGCACCGAGTGCAGCATGGCCTGCATCTGTGCTGCCGGCAGCAGGTCCCCGCGCAGCAGTGCGGTCAGGAAACGTGCGATGTCCCCGGTCGTGCTCACCAGGTCGGCGGAGCCCGCCCACATGGTGGTGTTGTAGTCCGTCGCGTCGTGGACGGCCGCGTGCGGGTCCTGGACGTAGAGCGTGGAGTACGCGACGGGGCGCGGGGCGGGCGGGGTGGGGGCGGTTCCGGGGAAGGACGTCTCGCCCAGCTTCAGCGGTCGCAGGATGCGCCGCTCGATCTCGTGCCGGTAGGAGTGGCCCGTCACCTCTTTGATGATCATTCCGGCGACGAGGTAGTTGGTGTTCGAGTACGACCAGCCCTTGCCGGGCGCGAACAGCGGCCGGTGCCGCAGCGCCGCGCTCAGTACGTCCTCGGGGGCGAACGTGTCGTAACGGTGCCGGAGGAAGCCCGCGCCGACGTAGAATCCCTTGATCCCGGGATCGTCGCCGAAGTTGAACAGTCCGCTGGTCTGCTGGAGCAGGTTGCGCAGGGTGATCCGGCCGCCGTCGTTGCCGTTGCCGTGGATGACGCCCGGCAGCCACCGGTCCACGGTGTCGTCGAGGCGGAGCCGGCCCTCGGCCTCCAGTTGCAGGATGACGGTGGCGAGGAACGTCTTGGTGATGCTGGCGGCCCGGAAATGGTCGGCGGGGCTGCGCTTGCGGCCGGTGTCCAGGTCGGCGGCCCCGGCCGCACCGTTCCACGCCCCGTCCTCGTCCCGGGCGAGAGCGGCCACCCCGGGCAGCCGGACCTCCGCCACCAGCCGGTCCAGCGCCTCTTGCGTCAACTGATGCCGTGCGGGACCTCGTTGACCGGACCCGGCGGCCTGTGCCGACACCGGCCCCGCCAAGGCGGACACGCCGAGGACGATGGACAGCAACCCCCGCGCGCACGTCCTTAGTTGACCACGGCGCGTACGAGCGCGGGCGGTACGGGCAACGCGACTGGCGCGGGCGGCACGTCTGCGCATACGCGGTCTCCTCCCCTGACCGCACGCGGCGGGAGCGGCAACTCGTGCGCCACAGAGGCCGCGTGCGCCTCGGCAAGCAATAGCCGACCGATCATATTCGGGCCTCCGAAGTATGTTCTGCACGGAGCGGAACGGGGCCGAAAGCCCCCCGCCCATGGGCACATTCCAGCCGCCGCGGGACCGCCCCGGAACAAGCCACATCGCTCCACGGCATGGCGCCGCTCCTCCGCACGAGCAATGATTGAAGCGTAAATCACCTTGGCTCCGTCGAACCGGCCGCCTACCCGGGGGCCGCGCGTCGGGAGGAGAACCGCACATGAGCATCGCCCTCGTACGGAACCCGGGCGACGGCCCGGACTTCCGCTACTACAAGAGCGTGATCGAGCAGGTCGTGTCGGAAACCGAGACGAACGGGGCGGTCACCGTCATGCGTCTGACCGTGCACCGCGCGGACGCGCCACCCCTGCACAGCCACAGCCGGGAGGACGAGAGCTGGGTCGTGCTGTCCGGCCGCGTCCGGTTCTGGGTCGGATCGGCCTCGCTCGACAAGTGCGACGTACACGACGCCGAGGCAGGCGCCTACGTCTACGGGCCCCGGCTGGTCCCCCACACGTTCCAGACCATCACACCGACCGCCGAACTCCTCATCATCAACAACCCCGGAGCCGTCGAAGGGTACTTCCACTCGATCGGCCCCGCCGAAGCGCGAAGCGACACCGAGCACACCGACGTCCTGACGCGGTACGGCCTGGTACTCCTCGACAACCCACCGCCTGCCTAGGGCGCCCGCCGACCGCTACGGCGGCTTGCCACCGGTCATCGCGCGGATGTTCCTGATGCCCGGCGCGGATGCCGGGCCGGTCCTCCGGGGAAGTGATCCTCGTCCGGCCCGTCGCCGGCGTGGAAAGAGGGGGAGGACAACATGTCCAAGCATGGGAAGCCTGATCCGGACCCGAGTCGGGGCAAGCCGCCACCGGGGAACAGTGACGGCAAGGTGCCCGCCCCGCCGCCCCCGAGCGGCACCCGCCGCAAGTAACGCCGTGGACGAACCATGTGCTGATGACCTCGGCGCGCGGCAGCGTGAGCTGGACCGTGCCATGGAGGATCAGGGACGCTGGCCGGTGGCGGCGCCGTGGGTGCGCGAAGCGGTCGCGGGCCGGCCACGTCACCTGTTCGCCCCGTCACGGCTGTGGGACTGGAACGGAGAGACGTACGTACCGGTGGACCGCGGGAGCGCCCCCGACGGCTGGGCAGCTCTGGTGTACGCGGGACCGGCCGCCTCCGCCGTCACCCAGATCACCGACGGACTGCCGTCCTCCAGCCTGTCCTGCCCCGCGATCGTGGCCGACATGCTCGATTCCCTCATGCCGGAACCGGGCCACCGGGTGCTGGAACTGGGCACCGGCACGGGCTGGAATGCCGCGCTCCTGGAGCACCGCACCGGGCCCGGGACCGTCACCAGCGTGGAATACGACCCCCAACTTGCCGCCGCGGCCCGCGAGCGCCTGGAGGACGTGGGCAGTTCGGCCGACGTCCAGGTCGGCGACGGCTCCGAGGGCCGGCCCGCGGGCGCGCCGTACGACCGCGTCGAATCCACCTACGCCGTGGAGGAGGTGCCGTGGTCGTGGGTGGAGCAGACCCGGCCGGGCGGCCGCATCGTCGCGCCCTGGGGCCGGATGGGGCACGTGGCGCTCACCGTGGCCGACGACGGCCGCTCGGCCACCGGCTGGATGCAGGGCCTGGCCACGTTCATGCCCGCGCGCGGCACCGGCCAGGGGCTCTCCCTGCATCAGGTCCGCACCGGCACACCGATCGATTCCGAAGAGCCGCTCACCTACGACCCGCGGCCGCTGCACGCCGACATGAACCTGCTGTTCGCCCTGCGCGTCCAGTTGGCCGACGTACGCGTCCACACCGAGGCGGCCGACGCCGGAACCACCGTATGGCTGCACGACGGCCGCTCCTCCCGCGCCACCCTCCTCGCCCCCGCCCAGGGCCCCGGGACGGTGTACCAGGGCGGGCCCCGACGCCTGGCCGACGAACTGGGACACGCGTGGCGGCGCTGGGAGAAGCGCGGCTCCCCCGGCCTCTACGACTTCGGCATGACGGTCACACCCGGGTCCACCCGCGTCTGGAGCGGCGACGAGCCGCGCACCGCACAGACCTGGCTCACCTGAACAGCCGCGCGACGCAGTGCGGCGATCACCGCGCCACCGTCCATGATCGAGGCCGCGACCGCACCGGCGCAGTCCCCCGCCCCCGTCCACAGCCCCCGTGCCCGGCCCCGGCCGTTCCGCTTCTCACACCTCCCGCATGCGGAATTCGTAGCGTTCCGGAAGGGGGTGTTCCGCGCGGGCCTCGGACCGGATGGCGGGGGTTATGGGGCTCCCCGGACCGGCGGTGAGGTGTTCGGCTGTGGCGTACCAGGTGTCGCTGAGGGTTTCATCGCCTTCGCGCAGGTCGGGGACTTCGAAGCCGCGGTCGAAGACGGCGCGGGCGGCTCGGGCGTCACCCCGGGCCAGGGCCACCTGGGCGGTCAGCAGGGCGAGTCGGCCGTCGGCGCGGGCGGTGGCGGGCAGGCGGTCGAGGGCGGCCGCGGCCTCGTCGGTCCGGTCGGCGGCGAGCAGCGCGGGGACGGCGACGCGTACCAGGGCGGGGAGGAGCGGGGCGGTGTGTACCTCCGATGCGTCCGGCTCGTCGGGCACGCACTCCAACGCCTCGGCATAGCGCTGCGCCGCACGCGCCGTCTCGCCCGCCGCCTCCTCGGCGGCCGCGAGGCAGTACAGGGGCCGGCAGTCCGTGCCGTGGGCCAGGGCCCGTTCCCAGCTGCGAACGGCCTGGGCCCGGTCGCCCGCGTGCCACTGGGCGATGCCGAGGTGGTAGTCGGTGGCCGGTCCGGGCGGCGCGGACTCCAGCAGGTCGCGCCACGGCGCGGCGACCAGGGGCGCGGCGGGCACGCTGCCGTCGCGCGGGAAGTCGCCGGTGTGCAGCAGCGTCAGCCAGGGCCGCTGGTCGGGGCCGAGGGTGGACTCGGCGAAGGGGGTGCCGGGCAGGTCGTGGCCGGTACGGGCCCGTTCGAGGGCGCCCCAGCCGGAGCCGGTGGCCAGGGACTCCTTCGGTTCGGCGTCGGCGTACGGCCGCCACGCGGCGAAGGCCGCCTCGACGCGCTCGCGCGGCAGCGCCGCTTCGAGCCGGTCGCCGGCTTCGCGGCGGGCCGCGGCCCAGTCCGCGCCGTGCACCGCGGCGGGGTCGGCGGCGAGCGGCCCGTACGCCTCCAGCCAGGCGAACTCCGCGCCGCCTTCGAGGCGTACGTGCTCCAGCTGCGTACGGGCCAGGCCCGCCTGGATCTCCGCGTAGCCGCCGGTGCCGGGCTCGGTGAGCCACTGCTGCCAGCGGCGCCCGGCGCGGCCCGCGCCCCACAGGAAGAGTTTGCGGCCGCGCAGTGTGTCGGTGGAGGTGTGGACGAGGCCGTGGCCGGTGGCGTCGAGCGAGGCGATCCAGCGGCGCTCGTCGTCCGGAATGTCGTAGAAGTGGTCGGCGGGGAACTCGCTGCGCAGCGGATACGTGCGGTCGGCGCCGTCGGACTCGGGTACGGGGATGCGGCGCAGCCGGTGTTCGTACCCGAAGTGCCAGGCGTGGTCCGCCGGGGCGAGGACGCGGGTGTGCTCGTCCTCGGGTACGGCGATGTTGGACCACCAGTAGGCGGGGGCCGCGTTCAGGTGCGGGTTGCGGATGCGAACACCGACGAGGAGGAAGTCGGAGTCTTCCGGAAGCCAGAGGTCAACTTGGAAGGGGAGGTTCCGCAGGCGCTCCCACTCCCACAGGCGCAGCATCTCGCCGCCGTCGGGCGCCGGTACGGCCGCGGCGTGCACCGGGGCGCAGGACAGGGTGGTGTGGCCGGTCGCGCCGGTGTTCCACTCGATGCCGCCGGAGAACCAGGCGCCGTTCAGCGCGAAGTTGGCGGGCTGGAGCACGGGATTGCGGTAGAGCAGCTCGCGGCCGGTGGGCTTGTGGTGGAGGGAGTGCACCCGGCCGCCGAGGCCGGGCAGGACGGTGGCGCGCAGCCGGTCGTTCTCGATGACGAGTGCGTCGAGGGTGGTTTCGGTGCGCGTACGGCCGTAGCCGTCGCGGATGCCCACCGGCAGCAGGGAGTCCAGTGGCGCGTAGGCGAGCTGGCGGGCCATGTCGGGCGGCAGGTCCGAGCCCTCGGGCAGTTCGACGCGGTGGACGTCGCCCGGTGCGCGCACGGCGGGCAGTGGGCTGGCCGGGCCGACGGGCGCTGCGGGAAGGGTCAGGGTGGTGCGTCGCACACTCGTGGCCACGGCTGCCTCGCATGGTTGTACCGGGCCACCTCTGCTGCGGTGGCCGCCTGTTGACCATGGAACCCTGTCAGCGGGCGTCTGAACAGGGCCTATTGAGGCCCGCTGCGGTCAGGGTTGCGCAAAGACGCCTTCGAGGAGGTCCGCGAGCAGCGCCGCGCCGGCGCCTTCGGGGTCGAGGTCCGGGTCGTAGACGGTGAGGTCGATCCCCACGCAGCGCGGGGAGGCGGCCAGTGGCGCGAGCAGTTCGCGCAGTTCTCCGGTGAGCAGCCCGCCGGGGTCGGGGCTGTCGACGGCGGGCATCACGCAGGGGTCGAGCACATCGGCGTCGAGGTGGATCCAGAAGCCGTCCGGCGCCGAGTCCTGGAGGTCACGCAGGACCTTGCGGGCGACGACGTCCGGGCCCCGCTCCCGGATCTCGCCGGCGGTGTGGTTGCCGATGGCCAGGGAGGCCAGTTCGGCGCGGTCCTCGTCCGCGTCGCGGATGCCGAGGATGTGCAGGTCGCCGTCGCGTACGTACGGTGCGAGGCCGTCGATGTCGGTGAGGTCGGCCTGGCCGCGTCCGGTGATCTGGGCGGTGCCCTCGCCGGCCGCGGCGCCCACGGGGCCGTTGCGGCCGGTGTTGCCGGGGTGCCGGAAGTCGCTGTGTCCGTCGAGGTAGACGACTCCGTACCGGCCGGTGCGCCGCAGGGCCAGTACGGCGCCGAGCAGGATGGAGCAGTCGCCGCCGAGCAGGACCGGGAACTCGCCCGCGCGGACATGCGCCTCGACGCGGCCGGCGAGACGGCGGGTGTAGTCGGCGATGGCCGCGGCGTTGAAGTCGCCGTCGCCTTCGCGCCAGTCGCCCAGGTCGTAGCGGGGCGGTGTCACGACGCCGCCTTCCAGTGCGCCGAGCCGCCGCAGCAGGCCCTGTTCGCGCAGCGCGCCCGCCAGTTTGCAGCACCCGGGGACGGTTCCCGGCGCGGGCGGGCGCAGCCCGAGGTTGGAGGGGGCGTCGAGGAGCACGATGCGGCGCATCCGGCCATCCCACCGCACCGGCCCGCGATCTTCAACACTTTTCCGCGGAGCCGCGACGGCGAATCGGCAGCGCCGGGAAAAGGGGGCGCGCGGCCGGCGGGCATGCCTTACCGTTACACCTGCATCGAAACGGTGTGCGGGCCGTGCCGGGACATCCGGACCCGCGCGCCGGGAAACCGGGCGGCCCACGGGGCAGCCCGCGGCAGGAACGGAAACGAGGGACACGGCGATGGCGACGGACCGGGCGGACCAGACGGGCCGGACGGATCAGACGGATCAGACGGATCAGACGGATCAGACGGACCACACCTACCGGGTGATCGTGCGCGGCCGGTGGGACGGTCTGACGGACGGGGCCAGGGCGAAGCTGCTGGCCGAGGTGGACGACCACGGCCTGGCGCAGCACCGGTTCACCCCCGAGGGCGCGCTCGCCTACGACGCCGCGCTGCGGTCGTTCACGTACCGGTACGTGATCGTCTCGGACGCGGCGGACGGCGAGGAACTGGCGGCCGCCCTCGCCGAGGAGAAGGCGGAGGCGGCGCTGACGGCGGCCGGATACGGCTACCGGGACCTGCGTTCGTCGGCCACCGACATGGACACCATGAAGATCAACCGCAAGGGCCGGTGACGGCCGCCGAGGCCGCCCGGGGCCGGGGCCGCCGCACCGGGCGGCCGCGCGGCAGCCTGCTCCGCCGGCGGCTCACTCCCCCGGCGGCTCGTTGAACCGCAGCTGGTTGCCGAACGGGTCGGTGAGCGTCAGCGACAGCCCGATCTCCGCGTCCTCCTCCAGGCCGGGCTTCAGGAACGGGTAGTCCTTGTCCGCCAGTTCGGCGTGGAGCGCCCGCACCCCGGCCAGCTCCACGTACGCCACCGAGCCCGGCGTCCCGTCCCCGTGGTGCTCGGACAAGTGCAGGACCAGGCCGCCGCGGGACACCTGCGTGTAGAGCGGCAGTTCCGGCGCGAAGCGGTGCTCCCAGTCGACGGTGCAGCCCAGGTACCCGAGGTAGAACTCGTGTGCCTTGGCCACGTCGAAGACGCGCAGGACCGGCACGGGGGGCAGGAAGGTGATCTCGGGCATCAGGCCGCCTCGAACATGTCGTGGGTGATCGCCCAGCGTTCGTGGTCCCGCCAGGCGCCGTCGATGAACAGAAAGTCGGGCGAGTAGCCCTCCAGCCGGCAGCCCGCGCGCTTGACCAGGGCGATCGAGCGTTCGTTGGCCGGCTGGATGTTGATCTCCAAGCGGTGCAGCCCCAGCTCGTCGAAGGCGTACCCCAGGGCGAGCCGCAGTCCCTCGCTCATCAGGCCCCGCCCGGCGGCGTGCGCGAAGGCGCCGTACCCGATCGCCCCGCAGCGGAACGCGGCGTGGACGATGTTGTTGATGGTCAGGAAACCGGCGATCCGGCCGGTCTCCAGCTCACAGATCAGAAACCCTTCGCGCGTCGGCTCCTGGAGCTTGGCGAAGTAGCCGTCGTAGGCCGCGTCGGTGGTGGGCGGCGTGAGCCACGGCCGGTGCAGCCGCACGCTCTCCCGCGCCCGCGCCGTGAACTCGGCCCGGTCGGCCGGCGAGAAGTGCCGGAGCCCGACCCGCGGGCCGGTGGCGAGATAATGATCGTCAGCCATCGTCCGATCCTATGAACCGGTGCACCCGGACGCCAGATATTTCGATCGCGCCGTCCGCCACGCCTCCCGCACGCAGGCACGCCATGCAAGAAGTGTGGCATCCGGCGCGATACGACGCCGGTCGGCACCTGACCGGCAGCGCCGTGGGAGCCGGTCAGGACCGACAGGACTGCTCAGGCGCCCGCATCCTCCACCCGGGTCGCGCAGGCCGCCGCGAACCCCTCCGGCACCGCCACGTCCGCCATCGCCCACCCCGGCATCGCGACCGGCTCCGGCCCGGCGCCGACCAGCGTCGTCGTCATCAGGTCACCGGCCAGACCGCTGCCCGTGCCCTTCAGGTACGCCTCCTTGCGGGTCCAGCAGCGCGCGAAGGCGGCGGGCCGCCTGTGCTCCGGCAGGGCGTCCAGCGTCGCGCGCTCCCGCGGGTGCAGCATGCCCGACACCTCGGCCACGGTCCGCGGCGAGGCCTGCTTCTCGATGTCCACGCCGACGGGCGTACGGGCGAAGCCGATCAGCGCCATGTCGCCGGTGTGCGAGAGCGAGAAGTGCAGCGGCATCCCGGCGTCGGCCAGCGCGGGCCGGCCGTGCGGCTCGTCGCAGCAGGGGCAGGACTCGCGCAGGAACCGCAGCGCCGCCGGATCGCGGTCCAGATACGCGCCGAGCAGGCGGCGCAGCGCGCTGTGCGAGGTGGCGTAGGTGTCACGGTCGCCGGGCCGGACGAAGGCGTCGGTGCGCTTGCGCTCGGCCGCGTCCAGCACCGCCCTGTCGTGCAGCCCGGCCTCGGGCACGGTGCGGACCAGCCACAGCGACACCTCCGGGGGGCCGTCGGCGGGCAGCGGGCCCGGCAGCGCGGTCGCGTCGTACAGCCCGGGTATCAGGGCGGGCCGCACGGCGCCGCGCTCCTCGCTCGGGGCCCAGGTATCGCCCGTGGTCATCGGTCGCACTCCCTCTTTCCTTGCTTGCGCGTCCGCCCGGCGCCGCCCGGCCCGAACGGCCGGTCGTCCGGTCCGTCCGGCCGCGCGGCCCGTACGGTCTTCCCCGCGGCGCGTGCGGGCGGGTCCGGCGCGGTGCGGATGCCGGGAGCCGTTACGGCCGTGTCCGGTGACCGTACCCGGCTTGCGGGGCGCGCGCCGCCAACTCGCGCTCCCCCGCGCTCGGTGCGGCCAGCGCAAGGCGGCGGTGCGTACGGCGGAGCGTCGCCCGGGCGAGCACCGGGTGAACGCGCCGGACGACCGCGAAGTAGAGCCTCCCGCCGGTGTTGTGGAGGCGTACGACCGTGCTGAGCGTCACCCGGCCGTCGTGGCCCACGGTCCGCTCCCCCGGCCCCGCGGCCGGGCTCTCGATCAGGATCGACGCCCGGAAGTCCAGGTGCCGGGCGTCCCGGCCGAGCAGAAGCTCGCCGCCGTCCGCGGTCGTGGCGCGGCCCTGCTCGGGGAACGCGCCGCGCAGCACGCCCTTCCAGGCCGCCGGGTCGCGCGGCATGCCGGGCGGGAGCGGCAGTTGCCAGGCGTCCGTGAAGTCCGTACGCGCGAAGGCGGTGCGGGCCAGCCGGGCGCCGGGCGGGACGGCGACGGCGGTGGGGCGGTCCCACAGGAGCCGGTTCAGCAGCCGCACCCACCGCGAACGGCGGACCGGGGCGCGGACGGTGCCGGTGGCGGCGCGCTCGGCGTTGTCGAGGACCTCCTCGACGACGGTGGCGTGCGCCCACCGCAGCGCCAGCAGCCACGCCGCCAGTTTCCGCCCTGCGAGCCGGTCCTCCAGCACGTGCGTCACCCGGCAGCTCCGGGCGCCGAGCGGGGTGATCTCGATGGCGTGGTGGCCGCCACCGGGGAAGTCGAAGCGGACGCGGCGCCCCGGCTCGTAGGCCGTGACGCGGTAGCGGACGAAGCCGTGGCCGCCCGTCGCGCCGACGCCCAGCGGGCGGTCGAAGCGCATGGCGGGCCAGGCGGGCACGGGGAAGAGCGGGTCGTCGTCACCGGCCAGCCGGTCGAGCAGGGCTCCGACCTTCTCGGCGGGCGCCTGGACGGTGCGTGCGTGGACATCGCGGACCGTGCGCATCGGGCACCTCCATACGGTTGCGTATGTTCGACCATACGGTAGCGTACGGTCATGGCGCGACGGCGAACGGACGACCCCACGGGCAGTACCGTCGGCGATCCCGCGGGCAGCTCCGCCGACGGCCCCTCGGGCAGCGCGGGCCGCGGCGGGAAGGACGGCGGCGCCCGCCGTCGCCTGACCGCCCGGGACTGGGCCGACGCCGCCCTCGCGGCCATCGGCGAAGGCGGCCTGGCGGCCGTGGCCGTGGAGCCGATCGCCGCCCGCCTCGGCACCACGAAGGGCAGCTTCTACTGGCACTTCGCCAACCGGGACGCGCTGGTCGACGCCGCGCTGGAGCGCTGGGAGCAGCTGCACACCGAAGCCGTGATCACCGCGGTCGAGGCGGAACCCGACCTGGAGCGGCGGCTGCGCGCCCTGTTCGCGCACGCGACCGCGGCGGCGGCCGCGGACTTGCTGGAGATCTCCCTGCTGGCGACGGCGGCGGACCCGCGCGTCGCCGCGGTCCTGCGGCGGGTGACGGACCGCCGGATCGGCTATATCGCCGAGCTGTTCGCCGCGCTGGGCTTCCCGGAGCCCGAGGCCCGACGGCGGGGCCTGCTCGTGTACACGGCGTATCTCGGCCACACCCAGCTCGGCCACGCCGTCCCGGAGAGCCTGCCCGGCGGGGCGGACCGCGACGGGTACCTGGACTCGGTGATCGACACCCTGCTCCGCAGGGGCTGACC